>JBFWLD010000164.1:0-4987 GCA_050252315.1 Bdellovibrionales bacterium | reverse complement strand
CCTCGCGCATTTTGTTCAATAAGCCTTAATCTATCCATTTCTTTTTGCGTGAGTTGCGGTCCTTTCGTCATGGCCGGACCGTCCATCTTTTTAATGGCCGCTGTAATGCCGATAACAGCCTCATTGATGCGTTCTGCAGGGATCATATTGAGCCCATTGTCCTGTGCCGCTAAGCCCGGCGCAGGGGCGGGTGTAGTTGTCGCTGTTGCACCGCTTGGCACTTCGGTTTTTGCCGTTTGTGTGCCGTGCACGGCAGCGCTGCCATCGGCACGAAGTTCAAAGTCGGAATTCTGGAAATTGTCTTCGGGATTAACGCCGATTATTCCAGCAAGCGGTCCGTCGGTTTTGCTGTCGGTATCACCATCAATAGGCGTTTTTTTGAATTCGTCCATGGTATGCCCTCCTTTTATTTATTAGGCATAGCTGTTTTGTACCATCTCATTTCAGCATGCCCTTATTATCTGCGCAAGAGCATAACGACACCTTAACAATCACATTTTATTGATAAAAATTAACCAAAAAGCGGTTTTTTTACAAACAGAACCATAAATTAACCAAAGATCTCCCCACGAATAAAGCCTAACTTTCCCCCTTGACCTAACGGGGCTTGGCGCGTATGAAAGCCGTTCTCCTTGGCCTTTGTGGCCCAAGGACCGAGATTGCGTGTCAAAATGTTGGAAAATCGGCTCGAAACGCCGTTAAATGAAGGATTAAAGGAAGAACCATGGCCAATCATAAATCAGCCGCCAAGCGCGCCCGTCAAAATGTTAAGCGCAACGAATTGAACCGCGCTCGTCGTTCGAAGGTCAGCACCTTGGCCAAGGGTGTTGAAAAGGCTATTGCGGCCAAGGATGTCGATACGGCTAAGACGGCATTGCGCAAAGCTGAATCCGCGCTGTCCAGCGCTGCTTGCAAAGGCATCATGCATCGTAACACGGCGGCGCGTAAGATTTCGCGTTTGACCAAGGCTGTGAAGAAGGTGGCTTCGGCCTAATCTTCATCGAATAGATGAACGGAACGCGTCAGGCTTTTGGTCTGGCGCGTTTTTTTTATGTCGTCCGCCTTTGCTTTTTTCGAAAAAAAGTTTTGGATCAGAGATGATAAAAAAGATCAAGCGAATCTTTTTTGATGTTCTTGCTTCAGACCCATTGAAAAACGAATCACTTTTGTTCTAGATTGTGCGCCGCAATCATTGAATGAAACGCCGACAAGAAAAAGTATATCCTTTCGTGTTTTTCAGTGTTTTTATTGGTTTTTGCACGCGTATCCAGTCCCGTACCCGGATCGACCGAAAGTTCTTTCGTTTTCTTTGATCCGACCCTTGAACCGTTCGTATGATAGTGAGGATTTCCATGGTACCTAAGGCAATCATGCAGCAGACAAACGCCGTTTTTGAAATGTCATGCGAGATTGCCGATCAGGATGCCCCCACGCGCGACAGTTCCATAGCGGATTCCGCATGGAGCGAACTGCGCGATTGCCTTCGCGAACATCTTGGAGAAACCGCGTATCGTCGTTGGATTGAACCGGTAAGCGGTGAAGTGATCGTCGAAGATTTAGGCGACGTTCGTCTGAGCCTTGCGGTGCCAACGCGGTTCATGCGTGATTGGATCGAAGCGCATTACGGCGACGTGGTTCGCATGTATTGGCGCCAAATCGTCAAGCAAGGCGATGTCGAGTTTTCCGTTGTCTCTCCGTTGACACGAAATGTGGGGGAGGGTGCCACGTCAACGCCCCCAGCTCCCATCGAAAAGCTTCCTGCCGCACCGGTCGAGCCGTGCCGCAACAATTTTATGTCTCAGCCGGGTGTGCCGGGCGAAGAAGCGCCTCTCGACCCGCGTTTTACCTTTGAAAATTTCGTTGTCGGCAAACCCAACGAACTCGCTTATGCCGCAGCTCGCCGTGTTGCGGATACGGAAACCCCGACCTTTAACCCGCTCTTTCTTTACGGTGGATCGGGCCTCGGCAAGACGCATTTGATGCACGCCATCGCTTGGCAGATCCGCCGCAACTTCCCGAACCGTCGCGTTATTTATATGTCGGCGGAAAAATTTATGTATCAGTTCGTCCGCGCGCTTCGCTACAAAGACACCGTCTCTTTTAAAGAGCAGTTCCGTTCGGTCGATGTGCTGATGATCGACGATGTGCAGTTCATAGGCGGCAAGGACACGACGCAAGAAGAGTTCTTCCACACCTTTAACGCGCTGGTTGATCGCAATCGTCAGGTCATTGTCTCCGCCGATAAATCGCCGCAAGACCTCGACCGCGTCGAAGAGCGTCTGCGCTCCCGTCTGGGCTGGGGCTTGGTCGCGGACCTTCACCCCGCCAATTACGAATTGCGTTTAGGCATCCTGCAAGCCAAAGCCGCAAAGCTTGGCTGTGCCGTTCCCGATAAAGTGATCGAGTTCCTCGGCCACAAAATCACCTCGAACGTCCGCGAATTGGAAGGTGCGCTTAACCGCATCGTCGCCCATTCCCAACTCGTAGGCCGTACCATCACGGTAGAGATGACCCAAGAAGTGCTGGCCGACGTTCTGCGCGTGACCGAGCGCCGCATCACGATCGACGAAATCCAAAAGAAAGTGGCCGAGCATTACAATATCCGCGTCGCCGACATGCACTCCGCGCGTCGGGCCCGCGCCGTTGCCCGCCCGCGCCAAGTCGCCATGTATCTGGCCAAACAGCTCACGCCGCGCAGCCTGCCGGAAATCGGACGCAAATTCGGCGGTCGCGACCACACCACGGTGCTCCACGCCGTGCGTAAAATCGACGAATTGGCCGCCTACGATCCCACTTTCCGCGAGGACGTGGATCTCCTGCGCCGCCTCCTTCAAGGTTAATTAACCATTCCCCAATTCCTGTTTGCCAGCATCGAGGCAACGTGATACACACGCGTAATTACATTATTGCGGATGAGGAATGAATAATGTTTCCCCTTTTTAGCCAACTAAAGACGATGTTAACGCGCTGGAAACCCAAGCCGACAAAGCCAAAAAGCTTGGGAAATGCGTATATCGAGGAACTTGAAAAATTTTTACCGCGAGCCGATCTGCCGCCTTCCTATGAAAGCTCCTATTTCCTTTGGAAGGAACTTATCTCAAGCGAAAGGCAGTTCATCTTTCTGGAAGATGGGCTCGTCAAACTACGCGAATCTACGGAATTGGAGCAGTTTAAAAATCATTCTGAATCTATTCAGAAACAAATTGGAAACTTCGAGAAACCGAGCATGCGTGTCGCGATTGCGATGTTAATGGGGGTGAGCGATCATACCTCCGGTTATTTGACTCAGGCTTGTGTCGAAACGATTTTAGAAAACGCCCTAAGCCTCCCGCAGGGCGATCAGGTGAAGGCCTATTCATGCGCCTATTTCATGACGAAAGACATGGCCGCGTTCGACCCGAAGAACGTCATAAATTATTCTGATCTTGCCAACCGTGTGTTACGAGAGTTCCACCAAAACTCAGGCAAGGAACCCCGCAATGTCCGCCCTGTACAACGGTACCCGCTTGTCGTCAAAATGTTCGGCTAGAGCAGATCGTGATTAGGTTGGCGTCCTTAGACGACAAACTAAGCGCGTGAATCTGCTCGGCAGCAATGCATTATAGTCAGTACTGAAAGCCGAGTTCTTTGATAGCAGCCTCAAGCTTATCCATCCCGTCGATCAGGATGCTCCCGCCGAGTTCCTCATAATCGCGAGCATAGCCGTGAGAAACGACGATGCAGGGCAGGTTTGCCCGTCCGGCAGCGACGACATCATTGACCCCATCGCCGACAAAGACGGCAGCGGCGGGGGACACGTCCAAAGCCTCCAGCACCCCAAGAATATGGCCGGGATTAGGCTTGTGAACGGTAAAGGTATCGCCGCCTGCGACGAACCCGAAATATTTAATAAGATCAAGCGCCTCCAGCAAATAAAGGGTAGGGCCTTCATTTTTGTTGGTGCAAACGCCTAATTTCACGCCCTTGGCCTTCAGCTTTTCCAAAGCCTCGCGCACATAAGGAAAAATCTGGGAAGGATCAGGCTTAACCTGCCTGTAATGAGCAATAAAGGCCTGAACATAGGGAAAAATATCGCCCTCCGGGACTCCGCCGGTAGCCTCAAGCGAGCGCTTACACAAAGGCATCATCCCATCGCCGATAAAGGACTTCAGTTGCTCGAGCGAGATCGGAGCCCTGCCATTATCGGCGAGCATACGATTCATGCCCTGCAAAATATCGGGAGCGCTGTCCAGCAACGTCCCGTCAAGATCGAATAAAAGGGCTTCCAGTTTCTTCATTTCAAGCCTTTATATGATAGTATTTCCCTATTATAACGAAGCTAGAAAAAAAGTCCTGCATTTTGTGAAAGGAAAAAACCATGACACTCGCCTGCCTAATCTTGGCTGCCGGACAGGGGACTCGCATGCGTTCATCCAAGCCGAAAGTGATGCACGCGGTGGCAGGATACCCGATGATCGCGCATGTGGTTCACGCCTGTGAAATGTTGGAAGCGTCGCGGATAGTGGCCGTGATTGCGCCGGGCATGGAAGAGGTGAAAGCGTGCGTGCATCCGTATCCATGCGTGATTCAAAAAGAGCCGCTTGGCACAGGCGACGCGGTCAAAGCGGCGCGGGAAGAGCTTAAATCGTTTGACGGCAACATTCTGGTACTGTTTGGGGACACGCCGCTTTTGACGGTGAGCACGTTGGGTCGGCTTGTGTCGCGCCAGCAAGAGACGCAGGCGGCGATAGTTGTCGGTGGTTTCACGCCGGAAGAAGCGGGAGCCTATGGTCGCCTAGTGATGAGAGAAGACGGGCAGCTTGAATCGATTGTTGAAGCCGCCGACGCCACAGCGGAGCAGCAAAAGCTTACCCTGTGTAACGGCGGGATCATGTTGTTTCAGTCGGCTAAGCTGTGGCCGCTCTTGGACCAGTTGCGCAACGACAACGCGAAGAAAGAGTTTTACCTCACGGATTGCATTGCCTTAGCGAACGCGCAGGGTTGGAAG
>JBFWLD010000163.1:0-4996 GCA_050252315.1 Bdellovibrionales bacterium | reverse complement strand
AGGATTTAAAAAATCGAGAGGACGATTTTTCGTTTTTGATGCGTAGGCCTTAAGTCGAAAACGTGCGGGAGAAGACGAGAATGGCTTGATTTCGCTTTTAAGTTGCATCCTGTAGTGGACAGCTTGACAAGATATGTTTAGCCTCTTAAATAGGTAAAGTCAAATATTTTTAGTTTCAAGTATTGCGCAACTAAAAACGACACTATACAACCTTCTTCATCAACCGTTTTCTTTTTGAGGGAGAAGAAAAGATGATCGAAAGCACAATAAAACGAAAAAAGCCTGACACGGCGTTGCCGAAAGCCGCCGAAGCTGCCACTGCCACTACTGCCACCCCCTGAATGGGGGTTTTTTAATGCCTAAAACAAGCAACATGAACAGCTCAAAACGCGAGGGAGAATAAAAATGATAGGAATGCCGGAACATAGTGTTGATAAATATAGAGACTTGAAATACCGGACGGCGGGAGAGCCTTTGACAGCGGAATCCCCCAACGGTTTCCCTAATTCTAGGGGTGTTTTAACACCAGATGATCCTTTAACGCAGGCCATTCTTGAAGGCAGGTCTTTGGATGGTGTGGTCTTGGGCGTGTCGCAGTCGCAGCTCCATCAACCAATGCATCCATTGACTCGGTTGCGTCAGTATCGTTCGGAGAATCCTTTTGCAAAAAATGCTAAGGATGCAGCTGCGCAGGCATGCGGTCTAGCCTATATTCCTTAATAGGGATAACCTAAATAACTTTTCAAATAGCGGCCCGTGAAGCTTTCTTTATGGGCCGCTATTTCTTCGGGCGTGCCGGTGGCGACAATGCGCCCGCCGCCGTCGCCGCCTTCGGGGCCGAGGTCGATGATGTGATCGGCGGTTTTGATGACTTCCAGATTATGCTCGATCACGATAATGGTGTTGCCCTGATCCACAAGGGCGTGCAGCACTTCCATCAATTTACGAATATCATCGAAATGCAGGCCCGTGGTCGGCTCGTCCAGAATATAAAGCGTTTTCCCGGTCGCGCGTTTGGACAGTTCCTTGGCTAGTTTAACGCGCTGCGCCTCGCCGCCGGAAAGGGTGGTAGCGGCCTGACCGATTTTGATATAGCCCAACCCCACGCGTTCCAACGTTTGCAGCTTGTCGCGGATCGAAGGGATCGCCGCAAAAAACAGAGCCCCTTCCTCGACCGTCATATCCAGTACATCGGAAATGGACTTGCCTTTATAGGTGATTTCCAGCGTTTCGCGGTTATAGCGTTTGCCGTGGCACACGTCGCAGGTCACATAGACATCCGGTAAAAAGTGCATTTCAATTTTGGTAACGCCGTCGCCTTCGCACGCCTCGCACCGTCCGCCCTTGACGTTAAAGGAAAAGCGTCCCGGCCCATAACCTCGGGCCTTGGCCTCGGGCAAACCTGCAAACCATTCGCGAATCGGGGTGAAAGCACCCGTGTAGGTTGCGGGATTGGATCGCGGGGTGCGTCCGATGGGCGATTGGTCGATGTCGATAATTTTGTCGATATATTCGATGCCTTTGATTTCGTCATGTGCGCCGGGAATATCGCGCGCGCCGTTCAGCGTCCGCGCCAAAGCCTTGTACAAGGTTTCGTTGACGAGGGTTGATTTGCCGCTTCCGGAAACGCCGGTCACGCAGGTCAAAACGCCCAAGGGGAATTTGACCCGCAGTTTTTTCAAATTATTTTCCCGCGCGCCGAAAAGTTCCAGCCATTCCTTTTTCCGTCCCTTGCGGCGTTCGGTGGGAACGGGAATGAATTTTTTGCCGGTCAGATATTGGGCTGTCAGGCTTTCTTTGGACTTTAAAACTTCTTTGGGCGTTCCGGCTGCAACGACTTTGCCGCCATGAATACCGGCACCCGGCCCCATGTCGATCAGATAATCGGCGGCGCGGATGGCGTCTTCATCATGTTCGACGACCAACACCGTATTGTCCAAATCGCGCAGGCGTTTCAACGTTTCCAACAAGCGGTCGTTATCGCGTTGATGAAGGCCGATGGAAGGCTCATCCAAAACATACAGCACGCCGGTCAGACCCGACCCGATTTGCGAGGCGAGGCGAATCCGTTGGCTTTCCCCGCCCGACAAGGTGCCGCTGGCCCGCGCCAAAGACAAATAGGACAAGCCGACATTATTGAGAAAACCGAGCCGCTCGTTGATCTCCTTTAAAATACGCGCCGCAATGTCGTGTTGTTTCTTCGTCAGCTTTTTGTCGAGTCTGGCGAACCATTCCCCTGCTTCGGAGATAGAAAAGGCCGTCACTTCGCTGATATTCATCCCGTCGATTTTGACGGCCAGCGCTTCGGGGCGCAGCCGCAAGCCGCCGCAAGCCTCGCACGGAACAGAGGATTGAAAGCGCGCGATTTCTTCGCGGATCCATTTGCTTTGCGTTTCGCGCCAACGCCGCGCCATATTGGGAATGACGCCTTCAAACGGTTTGTTGGTGCGATAGGCGCGCGTGCCGTCGTCATAGGATATCTTAATCGGCGTATCGCCCGTGCCGTACAAGATCGCCTCGCGGCATTCTTGGGAAAGTTTGTTCCAAGGCGTTTCCATATTTTGTTTGAAATGGCGCGTCAGCGCATAAAGCGTATTTTGATAAAAAGCGGAAAACGTTGTTTTCCACGGAGCCAGCGCGCCTTCGTTCAGGCTCAATTTCTCATCGGGAACAACCAAAGCCGGATCAAAGGAAAGCTTTTCCCCAAGACCGTCGCAGATGGGACAAGCCCCATGCGGATTGTTGAACGAAAAAAGCCGAGGCTCGATCTCATCAATGGTAAAGCCGCTAACCGGGCAAGCAAACTTGGCGGAAAAAGTGGTGATTTCATGCGTGACCGCATTTTCGGCAAACATCAGCCCGTCGGCCAGCCGCAGGCATGTCTCGACCGAATCCGCTAAACGATGTCCCATGTCCGGTTTAACGACAAGCCGATCCACGACGACGGCAAGGTCGTGTTTCACCTTTTTATTTAGCGCAGGCGCCTCTTCAATATCATAAACCTCGCCGTCGATTTTGATGCGCTGGAAGCCCTGTTTTTGAAGCTCGGTCATCTCCTTGCGGTATTCGCCCTTGCGTCCACGCACGATGGGGGCGAGCAGCAAAAGCTTGGTCCCATCAGGCATGGCGGCGATTCGGTCCACCATTTGCGAGACGGTCTGGCTTTCGATGGGCAGACCGGTCGCCGGAGAATAGGGCACGCCGATTCGTGCGAACAACAGACGCATATAATCGTAAATTTCGGTCACGGTCCCGACGGTGGAACGCGGATTGCGCGAGGTTGTTTTCTGTTCGATGGAAATGGCCGGGGACAGCCCGTCAATGGCGTCCACGTCCGGCTTTTGCATCATTTCCAGAAATTGGCGCGCGTAAGAGGACAGGCTTTCGACGTAGCGGCGCTGACCTTCGGCATAGATTGTGTCGAAGGCGAGGGAGGATTTGCCCGAACCGCTCAAGCCCGTAATCACAACCAATTGGTCGCGCGGAATCTCGACCTCAATATTTTGAAGGTTGTGTTCGCGTGCGCCGCGGACATGGATTGTTTTCATCTCTGGAATCGTTTTAGCCATGAAGAGGTATATGATCCAAACGGGCAGGAAAGACAAGAACAAAAATAGAACAAAAAAGATTGCTTAAGGCCTTTGGCTTTTGGTATGATGAGTCGCTCATAAAAGAGGAAAGGGTGTAACAATGGTGGATGAACCTGAAAATCTTGTTTTAGAACATTTACGGCATATTCGCGGGACAACGGACAAGACGAGTGCAAAAGTCCAAGAGGTCGAACAGCACCTTATTGAATTAAGACTTCAAACCGCCTCTTTAGTTCGTGAAGACGCCCTTGTGCATGCCAAGCTGGCGGAGTATGAAGCTCGCTTTGAGCGTATCGAAAAACGGTTGGGTCTTACCGACACGCAAAATTAAACATCAACATAAAATTAGAGTAAGGTGTATCATGGCCGGAAGCGTCAATAAAGTTATCCTCGTAGGCAATCTGGGCAAGGATCCGGAGGTTCGCTCGTTCCAAAACGGAGGACGCGTGGCCAGTTTCCCCTTGGCGACTTCCGAAAGCTGGAAGGACAAGGCGACGGGCGAGCGCAAAGACCGCACCGAATGGCATCGCATTTCCGTCATGAACGAAAATTTGGTCATGATTTGCGAGCGTTACCTGAAGAAGGGCGCAAAAGTCTATCTGGAAGGCCAACTCGAAACGCGTAAATGGACGGGGCAGGATGGGCAGGAACGCTACACGACCGAGGTTGTGCTGCGCCCCTATCGCGGTGAGCTGACGATGTTGGACAGCCGTAACAGCGGCTCCAGCGGCGGTTATGATTCCCCGGCCTTTGACAATAGCTCCTCGGGCGGCTCGATTGGCGGAGGTTCCTCTTCTTCCAGCGTTCCCGATCTGGATGATGAAATCCCGTTCTAAGGATGGCGGGTTCGTTGCCTTTTGATCTGATTATCTGGGATTGCGACGGCTGTCTGGTGGATAGCGAGCGTATAGCTTGCGAGGTCCCTGCCGCCTTGGCGACAGCGCATGGCTATCCGATTACGACAGAAGAGTACATAGAACGGTTTGCGGGTAAGCCTGCCGGAAACGGGATCAGCGATTTGGCCGGAGAACCGGGCTGCGAGTCTATGGATGAGGCTTTTCACAAGCGGATCTATGATGAAACGCTCAAGGCCTTTTCGGAAAGGCTGCGTCCGATCCCCGGATTGGCCCCCCTGTTGCGCGAAATGGACCTGCCGATGTGTGTCGCCTCAGGCAGTTCGGTCGAACGCATCCGCCACGCGCTTTCCTTTGTCGGGTTGATGTCTTTTTTCGAGGACAAAATCTTCTCTTCCACGCAAGTCGCCCGTGGTAAACCGGCTCCGGATATTTTCCTGTTCGCCGCCCGACAGATGGGGGCGGACCCGTACAAATGCTTGGTGATTGAAGTCAGCGTTCCCGGCGTTCAAGCCGCCAAAGCCGCCGGTATGACCGTCTTTGCATATTTGG
>JBFWLD010000162.1:0-5040 GCA_050252315.1 Bdellovibrionales bacterium | reverse complement strand
AAACCGTTTTCATTATGTCGTCCTTCAAGATCATATTCGACGGGATCTTCGATCGTGAAAGCCACGCCGCCCAGATTTTTGAGATAGTCGGACAAGAGGGCACACGCCGTTGTTGTTTTACCTTGTCCCGTAGCGCCGCAAAGAAGGATAAGGCCAGTGCGTTTACCCAGTGCGCGCAGTTGGGGAACTAAGGGCGGAACGAAACCCAGTTTTTCGATCGCCGGAGGAATAGAGTTAATCTTTCGCAAAGCCGCCCACAGCAATCCCCCGGCAGTGCGCACCTTGGCGCAGCGCATGCGTACGCCATCAAAAGTGAGCCCCATTTCGTCATCGACAAATTTGGTGCGTAAAAAGCTGGCTAGATTGGCAACGCTTTCACGAAATTCGATAGGAACTTCAATGTCGTTGCCATCGCTGCTGGAGCTTTTTTGCTGGTGATAATGGGGGGTAGCGTTGCCTTCAAGGCAGACGTAAAGATCAACAAAGTTGAGATCGCTTAATTTTTGTTCGGCCATGGACAGAAAACCAGAAGAAACGGAGGGAAGAACGGGGGCGTTATAGCACGCAAAAGGTCAAGAAAGGATTTTTAACCGCCGCCATAACTTTTGACAAGACTCCCCGCGATTAAATACCAGCCGTCCACGAGGACAAAGAAAATAATTTTAAAAGGCATAGAAATAACGGTAGGGGGCAGCATCATCATACCCATGGACATCAACAGTGAAGCAATCACCATGTCGATGATTAAAAAGGGCAGATAAACGAGGAATCCGATTTCAAAGGCGCGGCGGAGTTCGGAAAGCATAAAGGCCGGAACCAACGCGCGTAAAGGTGGAGCCTCCGCGCCTTTAATTTGTTTGGAACTCGGTTCGATTTTGGCCATGCTCATGAAAAGGCCCAAATCTTTTTCGCGGGTATGCTTGGTCATGAAAGCGGCAAAAGGATCGACGGTGCGTTCAAAAGCGGTTTCTTCGTCGATTTCATTGTTCATCAAGGGCTTCATCCCATCGTCCCACGCCTTTTCGAAAGAGGGCTGCATCACGAAGAAGGTCAGGAACAGAGCCAACGAAATCAAAACGACATTGGGGGGAGTCTGCTGAACGCCGATGGCCGATCGTAAAAAGGACAAGACAACCACCACACGGGTAAAACAGGTGACCATCATCAAGATGGAAGGGGCCAGCGTGATAACGGTGACTAACAGCGTAATTTGGATCAGGCGAGTGGAAGTCGCGGGCCCTTCGCCGAGGTCCAGATTAAGCTGTTGCGCCCACGCATCGCCGGGGATCAGCGAGAAAAGAGCTGCAAGAACAAGCGGAAAGACCAGAAGCGTCAAGCGTTTCATGAAGAAGGGCTCGTATCGGTTGATCCGGCAGAGGGAACCACCGGCTTTTGACAGAGGATAAGATCGGTGTGGGGGCCGAGAAGAAGGTGATACTCTATATCGTCGCATTTGGCGATGACCAATTTACGCCGTGGGTCCAGCGCCATGGAGGCGACAATCTTCATCCGATTTTGGACTTTAGGCGCGACGCACCAGCCTTTTTCGGAAAAATATTTAAGGATCCAGCCGAGCAAAGCCATCAGCCCCAAAACCGTGACGGAGGCCAAAGCAAAACGAACCCAAGAAACGGAATCTGGATCAGCCGGACTCATACCTTTTTTTCCTTTTGACGGATCGTCAACGGCCCGTACTCCCTTATTATCCTTCCACCCTGCGCCTTTGGGCGCACGCCCGGAATCCCTTTTATTTTGTCTTTAGCTAAGAATCCGTCCATGATTTTAGAACGAAGGCAAAAGGATGCCGTCATTCCGGCGCACGCCGGAAACCAGTGACCCGTATCTGCCGCTCTTCCGGCCCCCGTTTTTTCAATGGGGTCGCACGAGGCAGAGGTCAACGGTACGTCCAAACGCATTACTTTTCATCCCTAATGGTTTCGGGAACCTTCTGCGTAACAGACCCCTGCGCCATACGCACGGCCTGCTCGCAAGAATCCAACAAAGTCAACAGGATGTTCAATTCAGGCAAATAGATTTTTTGCTGTTCGGGGATAGCGGTCTGTACGGTTTGACAAACGGCAGTGATCCGCCCTTCAATCCCGTTCATGTCAATGCATAGCCCGTCTTTGATTTGGGCTTCGGCAGAGATAAAGAACTGACTAAGTTCGTTCAGTTCGGCAAGCGTATCTTGAAGGGACGGAGCTGACATCAGGCTGCCTCTCAGGTAAACGGTTCGCAGATCGTTGCGCAGGCGTTGGCTTCATAAACTTTGGCCATAATTTCGGCAACGATCAGAATAGCTTCATTAGGTATGGGTGTATCAAGTTCCAGCGTAGCAAGCAAATGGGCGAGATCGGCATCCTCTCGCACCTTGATATTATTGGCAAAAGCGAGTTCAAGAATTTCCTGAGCGATTTTCCCCCGTCCGGAGGCGACAATTTGGGGCAGAGAATCAGGATCCGATTCGTCCGTCGTAAGAGCGACGGCAACCGCGCGCGCGCCGGAATGTTTGACAGGGCCGTAAGATGGGGTATGATCTTTGTCGAACTGCATGGTCCGTTTGAACCTAGTAGGAATCACGTCTTTTTGCACCTTCGCATAGTTTTTACGTCTTGTTAAGTTTAAGTAATGAATAGGCGCGCTTCGTCAGGCTAAGGTGCAGGCGCGTCAAAATCTGGAGGATTCGGCAATGTCGATGATGGATGGCGGCATTATGACGTTGATGAAGGACAAATTGTCCTATCTCAGCCAGCGTCAGGCCGTATTGGCACAGAATGTCGCGAATGCGAATACGCCGGGGTACAAGGCCAAGGACCTTGCGCCGTTCACCTCCTTTGCGCAGGAGATGCAGGCCGCCAGTACCGGCATGAAAGTTTCGAACGACAAGCATATTACCCCGGCCTCGATGTCGGGGGTCAATGTGGCGTCGAAAAAGATGCGCAGTTTTGAAGTTTCACCGACGGGTAATTCGGTGGATTTGGAACAGCAGATGATGGAAGTGTCGGCCACGACCGTTGAGTTTCAGGCGGATACATCTATTCTTCATAAATTTATGTCAATGATCAAGCAGGCGATCGGCAAATCGAGTTAGGGCATAACATCAAACCATGGCAACGTCTGATCTTACCAATGTGATGGCTATTGCGAGCGCGGGGCTGAAAGCGCAGTCCACGCGTATGAAAGTTGTGGCCGAAAACATCGCGAATGCCTCGACGACGCCGGACGCGCCGGGGGACTTGCCGTACCAGCGGCAGGTGGTGACGTTCAAGAACGAGTTCGACCGTGCGCGTGGGATTTACGAGGTCAAGGTCGATGAAGTCAAAAAGGACAATAGCGAGTTCGTTAAAAAGTTCGACCCGTCCCATCCGGCAGCGGATGAGGAAGGGTATGTGCTGATGCCGAACGTCAAGCCGATTTTGGAAAGTATGGACATGCGCGAAGCGCAACGATCTTATGAAGCTAATCTCAGCGTCATCGAATCCTCGCGTTCAATGTTGCTCAAAACGATCGACTTGCTGAGAAATTAAAGGAATAGGAGGGGCCTTTCATGGTGATGAATATAGGAAATGCGCTTTCCGCCTATCGTCAGGCAGGGGCGGACGGCCTTCTCAAAGGAACCGAAGCCGCCAAAGAATCTTCGGTCGGGTCTTTCTCAGATACGCTCAAGGATTTCGTCGGTGATGCGGTGGACAGCATTAAAAAGGGCGAAGAAATGGCGGCCAAAGGCGCGGTCGGCAAAGCCGACATGCAGGAAGTCGTCTTGGCGGTCAGCGACGCTGAAATGATGATGTCCACGATCACCTCGATTCGCGATAAAATCATCACGGCGTATCAGGAAATCATCCGCACCTCCGTTTAGAGCGTTTTTTGCAGGGGAGGGCGTTTAACGTCCGTCCTCTATTTTAACGTCTGGCCTCGATCCATCCGGTGCCACGCCTTTTAGGGCCTTTTCCGAAAAGGTCGTCGTCTAAGGTCGCCGTCCTAATCACGATCTGCTCTAGGCGCGAACACACAATCCCATTTGTTTTTTTTACCCCTTTTTATTTTAAATCAGCTATATCTTTGTGCCAATCCTAAGGTGTTTTTGGTCTGACCATGAATCATAGTTTCTTCCTTTTTCGTTTCTTCCCCATGCTACGTCCCGATCGCCGCACGCCCCAACTTGGGGTCGCGATTGTCCTGATTTCGACGATTTTGTTTGGCCTTGGCTCTCCCGCGGCACGGGCCACTTATGCCGAGGGGGCCAATTTCGTGCTTGTTGCGCTTTTCACGATGTTCTGCCGCGCCCTTTTTTTGGTTGGTTATTGCGCCTTTCGTCGAAGAAGAATTTTTGACTCCCGCAAGACCTTGCCGATGACGACGCTCGGCGCCTTTTTTCACGCCTCCGCGATGGCCGCGATCCATCTGGCGTTAGTCACGCTTCAAGCGCCGTTGGCCTTGATGATTTTATACCTGTTTCCGCTTGGCCTTTTGATCTATCTGGCGATCCGCGGCGAAATGCCGGTGACTCCTAAATTGGTGGGGATGGTCCTGATGGCGCTTTTCGGCCTTTGTTTGGTCCTTAAGGTCTTTGAGGTGCAGGGCGATATTGCGTGGACGGGCGTTTTTTGGGCCTTTGTTTCCGCTTTTTTTGTCGGAGCCCGCATGTATGTGCATGGCAAGCTGACCCAAAAACGATCCCCGGCGGTTGTCGGCGCAGAGAACTTTATCTTGGCGACCGGCTTTACGCTGTTGTTGGTGTTTTGGAAACTCCCTGTCTTGCCCCTTACGCGGGAAGGCTATGGATGGCTGTTGCTCGACGGAATGGCAAACGGCTTCGGCTCTCTGTTGTCCTTTTACGCCCTGTCTATGATCGGAGCCTTTTCGCTTGGCCTTTTCGGCAAGCTGGAGCCGATCTGGGCTGCCCTTTTTTCCGCGCTTTTGCTTCAAGAATATCTGGGCTTCAATCAGTATATCGGCATGGCGATTGTGCTCGGCGCGCTCGTGCTGTACCAACTGGACACGCGACCCAAACGCGGCCTTGATCCCTTGGCGCAGGAG
>JBFWLD010000161.1:0-5060 GCA_050252315.1 Bdellovibrionales bacterium | reverse complement strand
ATTTTCATATATCTATTTTTGCTGTTGAGACGTTTTTCAAAAAGCTAAGGAGAGGCGCATGAAACTTGGAATCTTGGGCTCTGGGAATACGGCGGCGGCGACAGCTTTGGCGCTGGCTGCGGCTAACCCTTTTGAGGAGATTGTCTGGGTAGCGCGGACTCCGGATAAGGCGACGGTGGCGCTTAAAGATGTAGCCAGCGCCTATCCTGATTTTATGGCCAGAGTGTCGGTTTGCGCGTCTTTTGACGGGCATGATTTGGACGTTATTGCCGTGCTGGCGGGATCGCAAATTCCGCCAAGCGGGAAGATCAGAGATGGGCTGAAGGAAAATGTCGAGCTTGTCGAGGCCTATGTAAGCGGCCATCTGCGGGAAAAGACGGTTCTTGTGCTTTTGGCCAGCCCGATTGACGAAGTGACGGAGGAAGTCGCCTCTCGCGTAGGGCTTGCACCCGGACAGGTTCTTGGGTTTGGCGGCGATTTGGATGTGCGGCGTTTGTCTCTTGTGATGGCAGATGTGGGCTTGGCCGTGTCGCCAGTCCATATTGTCGGCGAGCATGGCGGGCGGTCCGTTCCTGTTTATGCAAGCGAGGCGGGGTATGAAGAGGTTTCTTCAAAAGCGCACAGCATGTTTAAGTCGGCGACCCACCTGTCCGGACCGCCGCGCAATCTGGCGACCGGCGTTTTGATGGCGGAGTTGCTGCGATCGCTCACGAGCCCTGTGCCGCGTTTACATTACGTCACGACGCGTAACGAGAAATATGGGGCCTTTTTGACGTGGCCGACAGTGATCGCCAGAGGCGGACGCGCGGGGTTGGTTGATCTCGACCTTGGTTCAGGCGCGCAAAAAGCGTTGGAGACGCTTCTTGCGATCAAAAAAGAGGAAGGCGAAACGCGCAAAGCTCTTTTGGCGTGAAGGAAAGGTCACGGTTTATTACCAGCTTCGTTTGCCGATTTAGGTAAAACTAAGGAAAGAAATAATGAGCGAGAAGTTTGCCGTTAAAAATGAGAAAGGGGAAACCCTGTACCATTTAGCCTATGATGACAGGGGAAACAGGCAGGACCCTTACCCGGTTTTTTGCGTACACGGCGTTGGGTTGACTCGCCACACTTTTGATATTCTAGCCGAAGCTCTTGTTCAGCAAAATCGGCGCGTGATTACGGTGGATATGGTTGGGCATGGCGACAGCGATTGGTGCGATGACCCGATGGCGTATTACATCCCGAATTATGCGCGAGACTGTGCGCAGATGATTTCGGGTTTAGGCTTGGGCGCTGTTGATTGGATTGGGATTTCGCTTGGAGGGCTAATCGCTTTTCGGGCCATTGTCGAACAAAAGGTCGCGGTTCGGCGTTTGATTTTGGACGATGTTGCGCCGGAAGTTCCGATCGAGATTACGGCTTTTATCGCGGATTTGTTTGAAGGGCCGTATGTTTTTAAAGATAAGGAACATTTTTTAGAGGTGCGTGTGCCTCGTGGCCGAACGGTCGGTCCTTTGACCGAAGCGCAACGATTGCGCCTTAGTCTGTATGATGGAAAGGAGCTGCCGGACGGCTCGTGGCGCTTTGCTTTCGATCAAAAGATTTCCGTCAGGCACCGCGCGGACGCAACGGCTGGGCGTGTATGGAACGATTGGGCTTTGTATGAACAACTAACCTGTCCGGTTCTTGTTTTTCGAGGTTCCAACTCGACGGTACTCCCGCTCGCTTTTGCCAAGAAAATGGAAACAACCGGTCCCAAGGCTCGGCTTGTTACGATTGAGGGCGTCGAACATTACCCTTCCTTGTCGGACGAGCATCAGATTGAGATCGTGCAAGACTTTTTACGGCACTAAAAGAAGATTGAAAAGATAGCCGGTGCCCAAAATGCCGCAGGCGACGATGCCGAAATAGAGCAAGATCAGGCGTAGGGTCATGACTTTACGAAGGATGATCGCTTCGGGAACGGACAGAGCCGTGACTGACATCATAAAGGCCAAGACCGTACCGAGCGAGGCCCCTTTTTCCAGCAGAGCCTCGACAATGGGGATGATCCCTGCGGCATTGGCGTAAAGCGGAACGCCGACAAGGACGGAAGCCGGCACCGACCACCAAGCGTCTTTGCCCATGATCGACAGCAGAAACTCTTGGGGGGCATAGCCGTGGATAAAGGCTCCGGCGGCGACGCCTGCGACTATCCATGGCCAGACTTTGCCGACGATTTGGCGTACCTCGTTCAGGCCGTCTGTAAGGCGTTCCTGCATGGACGGTTTGGTGATCGCGTTCAACGGTTCGGCGGCGCGCGAATATTTGACCCATTCTTCCAGCCAGCCTTCCAGTTTTAATTTGCTGATTAGCATGCCGGATAAGGTGGCGATGAAAAGGCCGAAACCGAGATAGAGCAGGGCGATTTTCCACCCGACGAGCCCAAACAAAAGGCCAAGCGCGATTTCATTGACCATGGGGGAAGCGATTAAAAAAGCCAGCGTGGTGCCCAGCGGCACGCCTGCCGCGACAAAACCGATAAAAAGCGGCACGGCGGAGCAGGAGCAAAAGGGAGTCAAAATCCCAAGGCAGGCGGCGGCCAAAGTCCCGATCCATTCCTTTTTGCCGACAAGAAAGCGTCGCGTTTGTTCGGGCGAGAAATAGCTGCGGATGACGCCCATCACAAAGATAACCAAACACAGCAGCATCAAAACTTTGGGCGTATCATAAAAGAAAAAGGACAGGGCTTCGAAAAGATGCGTGCCTTCTTCGATTCCGATCTGTCGGGTTAGGGCTTGGGCCAGCCCTTCCAAATGGGCGTAAAGAAAGCCCCATCCGGTCAGCCCGGCCAGCGTTGCAGCGATCCATTTAAAGGGCATGTGGTCCTCGTTTGGGTTACTCATAGGTTTTGTGCAAAGCCAGAACGGCTTTGACTAATGTTTTAACGGCGTGGGGCATGAGTGGATCGAGTTTATAACGCATCCATTGGCCGTCTCGACGATCAACGATTAGGCCTGCGGCTTTGAGTTTAGCCATGTGCCGGGATAGACAGGATTGGCTTTTTTTAAACGCTTCCATGAACTCGCACACGCAATGCTCGCGCCCGTCCCACAGTATGACCATGGCTTTTAGGCGAGTAGGCTCGGCAAGGGCTGAGAGGATTTTTGTTGGATTTACCATGGTTAACTTATGCACCATCATGCATAAGTTGGCAAGGGAATTTGATAAAAAAGGACGGTGAAAATATTAACGACTACACCTTTATAAATCGTTTTGAGCTATAATGCGCCACGTCAGAAATTTTTGAATGGATAGCCAGATGCCTGTTGTACGTCGAAAGGGACACCTTTCTTTGGTCCCACCACAAAAAAATATAAAAAGAACCGACGGACCGGCTACATCCGAACGATTTGTTTTGAGCCAACAACAGGCCCTGACGTATCTTCCGGATTTGTTAGTTCGGCAAAAGCCCAGAGTTTTACCGCAGGTTGAAAAGGCTATTCAAAAAACCTTGATGCCTTTGATATCCCAAAGTCCGGAAGTTGCCTGTAGGTTAGGGCTGTTCTTTTGGAATCGCGCGAAAGCGGAAGTAACAAACCCGGTTATATCCACGCAGGCTCAGCGTAATTTGTATGCATACGATTATATGCGCAAAGCCGTTAAATGTTTTTTTGCGGCGACATCGAATAAAAAGCCGACATGCCTAGATATGGCCTATGTCGAGGGCGCTTCGCTGGCGGTTAAGGAGCTTCGTAGGCGAGAAATTTTAAAGGGGAATTCCGTTGTTAGTCGCGATAGGATGAGAGACGTGTTATTGGCTGCGAACCCGACCGGACATCCCACTCCATAGAACATTTGCCAAAAGCTAAAAGCCCGGCCATGATGTTTTTATGGCTGTTCCTGTTACTCTCCTTTGGCTTCGGCGTGATCTGCGCCTTTCCGATCATCCGGCTCTTTCTTTTGCCGCTTCGCGTGGGCGGGTTGTTCCTGTTTATATTCTGGACGATACGGGCGACGATCCTTGGGCCGAAGGAGCCGCCGCGCGATGGTGGCTGCATCGCGCGCTTTCTGATCTTTCAACGCGTCTAGAGAAGTTTCGCGTTCCTTTGATTTTGCGTCGGGGCGATCCGCTTGCTGTTCTTGAGACGTTGCTTGAGGAAACGCAGGCCGATTGCGTGGTCTGGAGCCGTCGGACAGAGCCCTTTCACCGCAAGCGCGATAAACGGATCGAGCAGGCGTTAACGGCGCGTGGGGTTGAGGTGTGGAGTTTTAACGCCTCTCTGTTGTTTGAGCCTTCCGAAATTCAAAATAAAAGCGGCAAGCCGTTCAAAGTTTTTACGCCTTTTTCCAAGGCGTGCTTTGCCTCGCCCGCGCCGCAAGAGCCTTTGCCAGCGCCGCGTTCTATCAAAACCGTCAATGGTCTGGCCAGCGCGTGCTTGGAGGATTGGGGGCTTTGTCCGACCTCGCCAAATTGGGCGGAAGCGATGGGTAAGCTTTGGCCGACAGGGGAAATCGCGGCGCATCGTCGGTTGGCGGCTTTTGTGCGCGAGGGGCTGAAAACGTATCATGCCGACAGAGACAGGCCCGATAAAGAAGGCGTTTCGCGCCTGTCGCCCTATCTGCAAAACGGACAGATTTCCGCGCGTCAAATCTGGTATGTGGTCCAACAGGCGATGGCGGTTCAAAAGGGAGCCTTGGCCGGAGCGGAATGTTTTTTGAAAGAGCTTTTGTGGCGCGAGTTTTCTGCGCATCTGCTTTATCACCAGCCGCATTTACCGGAAAAGCCTTTGCAAGAATCCTTTGTTGCGATGAAATGGCGACGCGACAAAGCGGGCGTGCAGGCGTGGCAGCAAGGCTTAACAGGCTATCCCATCGTGGATGCCGGGATGCGCCAGTTGTGGCGGACCGGATGGATGCATAACCGCGTGCGCATGATCGTTGCGTCGTTTTTCATTAAAGATTTGCTTATCTCGTGGCGCGAGGGCGAGGCTTGGTTCTGGGACACGCTGGTCGACGCCGATCTCGCCAACAACGCCGCCAGCTGGCAGTGGGTCGCGGGCTGCGGGGCGGACGCCGCGCCCTATTTCCGCGTGTTCAAC
>JBFWLD010000160.1:0-5089 GCA_050252315.1 Bdellovibrionales bacterium | reverse complement strand
CCAAAAGCTGCGAATATCGACGAATAAGGCCCCGGCGATCCAGTAAAGGCACAGAATCAACAGGCCGAACGCAAAACTCCATCCGATCGCAAAAGCCTCACGTCCACGTTCAGCGCTCTGCAAAAGAAGGATCAGGACCGGAAAGCCGACCCACAAAACAGGAATCGCATGAAACGGCGTGAAGGCCAGCGCACACAGCAATCCGGCACCAAACGCCGCTAACAACCGGCGCCCTCCTTGCAAGGCTTTTACCTTAGCCGCAGCAGAGGACAAAAAACCGATCATTCGGAAGGGGCCTCTGCCGAAGTTGGTCGAACGCCCCGCACCCGCACCCGTTTAATCCGGTTCTGATCCGTTTCAAGAATATCGAACAGAAGGCCTTTCGCCCCCTCTACCGTCTCGCCGATCGCAGGAATATGCCCGGCCAGATGGAAAACGTATCCGGCCAAGGTGTCGATCGTTTCCCTTTCTTCTTCTGTCAAAAGGGGGCCGACGCGAGCCTCAAAATCTTCTATATCTATCGAAGCTTCAACCAATAAGGTGCCGTCCGGACGCGCTTTGATTTCCGGCGTTTCAGGCTCGTCATGTTCATCTTCGATTTCGCCGACAATCTCCTCGACCAAATCTTCAATGGTCACAAGACCGTCAATGCCGCCGAACTCGTCAATCACCATGGCCATGTGTTTGCGGGTCTGCATCATCTGCAACAAAAGCTTGGTCACAGGCATAGAGGGCGCAACAAAAATAAGTGGACGCAAAAGATCGCGAATACGGCATGTTTTGCCCGAAGCCAAACACGCCAAAACATCCTTCATATGGACCATTCCGACGGCTTCATCGAGCGTTTCGCGATAAGCGGGAATACGGCTATGCGCATGTTCCACCATCAAATCCACGAGAGCTTTAAGATCGCTGTCCACATCAATGGCAAGAATCTGCGCCCGCGGGACCATGCAGTCCCCGACTTCTTTTTCCCGCAAGGAGAGAATGTTATCCAAAAAAATCTTTTCGGCAGGCGGTTTACCGTCGGTCGAGCCGGTTTCTTCCAAAAGCTCGTCCACCGCCTCGTGCAAAGCGGCCAGCTCGGCATTGCCGCGCAGTTTGCTTTGTGTTTTAGCCCATAATCGCTTGAGCCAACTTGGCGGCTCTTCTTTATCGCCCCCGCCCTGGGCCGTCATCGTCAAAGGATCGTTCATTTCTTTCGTTTAGTGCTCCCGCGTGTTTCCTTTGGTTGCGCTTCATATGGGTCCGGCAGGCCAAGGCTGGCCATAATTTCTTTTTCCAGACGCTCCATGTGCGCCGCTTTGCCGCTCGTATCATGGTCATAGCCGAACAGATGCAGCCACCCATGAATCACGAGATGGGTCAGATGGTCAAGGACCTCTTTCCCTTCCGCTTTAGCTTCTTTTACCACAGTGCCGTAAGCAACAGCAATATCGCCAACATACACGCCGCCTAAACATTTGGCCGCCCGCCGAAGCTCGACCCGGTCGAACTGAGGGAAGGAAAGGACATTGGTAGGCTTATCGACCTTACGAAACTCCCGGTTAAGCTGTTGAACTTCCTTGTCCGATGTCAGAAGAACCGTGGCCTGCGCCTTGGCCGCCACCGGCAAAAGCGCCTCCGGCAAGGCGGCTAAGGCCGCTTCGGTTGCGGCTTGAAGCCTTTTATCAAATCCTTGGACTCGGTCCCAGTTTTTGCTTTGTTTTTCAATAACAAGATGAAATGGCTTTGCCATGCTCCCCCTCCCAAACCATGAGGCCTGTTGGGCCGATACTCTTTTTAAACATAATACCCTTTTGTTTCCGTTAAGTTTCTCATGCCTTTGTTAAAAAATAAAGGCGGATTTACCCGAAGTAAGAAATCCCCTCTAGCATCCTATCGAGCAATTGATTAGCATGCGCCCCATGAACTGGCTTACTAATTTTGTCCGTCCCAAGATACGGGCCCTTGTCGGCTCTCAAAAAGAGATCCCCGACCACTTATGGGAAAAGTGCCCCGGCTGTAGCACGATGCTTTTCAAGCGCGAGCTTGAGGAACAATTCAATGTGTGCCGTCATTGCGGTTATCACTTGAAACTCCCGCCGCTCAAACGGCTGGAGATGTTGTTCGACGACGGGAAATACACGTCTGTCCCTGTGCCCAAGGTTCCGGTCGATCCGCTGAAATTCCGCGACCAAAAACGGTACACAGAGCGTTTAAAAGATGCGCAAGGTAAAACCGGTCAGCAAGACGCCATTATGGTTGGCGATGGCCTGATCGGAGGCCAACCTGCCATCGTCGCCGCCTTTAACTTCGCTTTTCTAGGTGGATCCATGGGCATGGCCGTCGGCGAAGGCCTTGTGGCCGCCGCGCAAAAGGCCGTGGAAAAACAGGCTGCTTTGATCGTGGTTCCGGCGTCCGGCGGGGCGCGCATGCAAGAGGGCATGCTCTCTTTGATGCAAATGCCGCGTAGCATTATTGCCGCCAAGCAGGTCAAGGATGCGGGATTGCCTTATATTGTCATTTTCACCGATCCGACGACCGGCGGGGTTACCGCGTCTTTCGCCATGACCGGGGACATCCACATTGCGGAAAAAGGTGCGCTTATCGGTTTTGCGGGATCGCGCGTAATCGAAAGCATCGTGCGCGAGGTTCTGCCCCCCGGCTTTCAACGCTCGGAATATCTTTTGGACCACGGCATGATCGACATCGTTGTCACGCGCCAAGAACTGCGGGATACGTTGATCCGTCTTTTGGGATTACTGCGCCCTAGCAAAGGAAAGAAAAAAGCTCTTCTTTCCGCACCGCCGCCGCACGGGGCCCGTATTCCTCCGCTTTCGCGCAGCAAGGCCTGAACCCACGACCTGAAACAATAAAGGCACGGTTTTCGATGGCAAGCCCTCTTTCCTCAACCGCCCTTTTGGAACGCTTTCGCCGCGCCCACGGCAAGGACATCAACCTCACCTTGCGCAACGCCTATAGCGAGCTTTTGGCGGCGCTCGGCAATCCGCACAAAAACCTGCCGCCGACCCTTATCGTCGCGGGGACGAACGGCAAAGGTTCGACCTGCGCTTTTCTGAGGGCCATGATCGAAGCGGAAGGAAAATCCGTTCATGTCTATACCTCGCCACATCTGCTCACCTTTCATGAACGAATCCGCCTTGCCGGGGACCTGATTTCGGAAGAAGAGCTTGTCGATTTTCTTCTGGAAATCGAAAAAGTCGCCAAACCCGGGGCCGTCAGTCTGTTCGAAATCATCACTGCCGCAGCCTTAACGGCCTTTGCCCGGTACCCTGCCGATGCCGCCATTTTAGAGGTCGGCCTCGGAGGAAGATTGGATGCGACAAATATCACGCCGCACCCTGTCGGATGCGCCATTTCGCATCTCTCGTTCGATCATTGCGACTATCTCGGCCACAGCATGGCGGAAATCGCCCGCGAAAAAGCCGGGATCATGCGCAAAGGCACACCGTGTTATGCCGGACGGCAAACCTCTCCCGAAGCCGTAAACGCGCTCAAGAACGAAGCCGACCGCCTTCACACGCCACTTTTTCTGGCTGAAAAGGATTTCGAAATCCTTTTGCATATCGACGGCACTTGGACCTTCCGCTCGCCCCAGCGTCAAATCACCGGCCTGCCCAAACCGGCGCTGGCAGGGGCGCACCAATATGATAATGCCGCGCTGGCCATCGCCACCGCGCAAAGCCTGCCTTTCCCGCTTTCGGACCAAAGCATCCGTACGGCCATGACAAGCGTTTACTGGCCCGGTAGGCTTGAGTTGTTAAGCGACGGTAGCCTCATCAAGCTTCTGCCTCCCGGACATGAGCTGTGGCTCGACGGTGGGCATAATGATTCTGCCGCGCTGGCCTTAGCCGCCCAGATGAAGGCTTGGTTTGAAAAAGACGGGAAACAGATTGATTTAGTCTATGGCATGCTCTCCACCAAAAACCCTGCGGATTTTCTTGCGCCGCTCGCGCCTTATTTAAAACGGGTTCGCACGCTTTCCATTCAGGGGGACGTTCCGGGGTTCAGCGCCGAAGAGCTTGCCGATCAGGTCCGTCTTTTCGGCCTTGAAGACGTTCAGTCCTGCGCCACGGTATCGGACGCCTTACAAAGCCTAAGCGCTTCATTCGGCAATACAAATCGTACCCTGATATGCGGATCGCTTGTTCTCGTAGGCGATGCTTTACGCGAAAATATGCTCGGATAAAAAGAAAATCGTAAGGGTTTTCGCGCATATTCCTTGGGAATATCCGCTAGAGCCTTTTTCTGAAAAGGTTGACGGCCTTTCTATTGCCGGAAAAGGCTCTAACTCATTGCTGCCGAGCAGATTCACGCGCTTAGTTTGTCGTCTATGGACGCCAACCTAATCACGACCTGCTCTAACCTGAAAGGAACGTCCCATGCCCCTTTTCGAATGGAACGAAGAATTCAGCATCGAAATTTCGTCGCTCGACGAAGAGCATAAAATTTTTCTGGGGCATATTAATGCCCTTTACGAAGCCATTCACTTTGGCACGGCATCCCATGTTCTGATCCCCTTGATCGACGATCTGGTGACTTATTCGATCGGGCATTTTGCGCATGAAGAAGAATATATGTTCGCAACCCACTATCCGGATTTCGAAGCCCATAAAAAGGCGCATGAGGAACTTCGGAATAAACTGGTAGCGCTTCAATTTAAGGGAGAGAACCAACCCTCCCCATCCGTCTTCAACGAAACGTTCCTGTTTCTGAAAACATGGCTAACCAATCACGTTTTAAATACGGATAAAAAGATGGCACTCTATCTACGCGAACACGGCGTTTCCTGAGGTCTAGAGCAGATCGTGATTAGGTTGGCGTCCTTAGACGACGACCTAAACGCGTGAATCTGCTCGGAAGCAATGAGTTAGAGCCTTTTCCGGCATTAAACCTTTTCGGAAAAGGCTCTAATCCTCCGTCCAAAACCGTTGGGGGTCTTGAGAAACGAGCAAGGCCGCCTGATCCGAACGAATCTGAATTGCAGGCAAGGCAAATTGACCGACCAAGCGCGGACGAACGAGAATAAGGCCACTCCACCCCTTATCCGACAGCACGGAAAAACCGAAGCCGTTTGAACTTCTGG
>JBFWLD010000159.1:0-5106 GCA_050252315.1 Bdellovibrionales bacterium | reverse complement strand
TTTCTCCTCCCCTTCCGGCAGGCCCGGACCTGCGGCCAATTCGGAGTTGGGGAAAAAGCTGGTTGTGCGTTTGTAGAAACCTTGGAACAGCGTCTTATTGATCCACCCAAAATCAAAGGCCAGAGCCATCGCGCGGCGCAAGGTTAGGTCTTTGAAAAGGTCTTTACGCGTATTAAAGATGAAAGCCGTTGCGGCTTCGGTACGGTGATGCGCGAACGTTTCAAGCTTGAGCTGCCCTTTGCGCAAGGCTGGGCCATCGTAAGAAGCCGCCCATTTCTTGGGGTCGCTTTCTCGGCGCAGGTCGAAGGCTCCGGCCTTGAAGGCCTGCAAGGCGACGCTGTCGTCCCGGTAAAAGTCGATCCGGACTTCGTCGAAATTATACATGCCTTGTTCGGCGGCAAGCGCCCTGCCCCAATAGTCGGGATTGCGGGTCAACGTAACGCTACGCCCCGGCTCGACCTGCGTGGCCCTGTACGGGCCGCTGGCCACGGGCGGGCGCAGGGTCGTTTCATTAAAGGGCCGGTCCGCCCAATCATGCGCGGGCATTACCGGCATCAGCCCCATAATCAGCGGCATTTCCCGATCCCATGAGCCGTCCGGGTTTTTATGAAAAGTAAAATGGACTGTGCGGTCGTTCACCTTTTCGGCTTGGGCGACCTTTTTATAATAGGTGCGATGGTTGGGGCGGCCATGATCCCGAAGCGTGCGAAACGAAAACAACACATCGTCCGCTGTCACGGGCGTGCCGTCCGAAAAACGGGCGCGCGGGTCGAGCGTAAAGGTGGCAAAGGAGCGGTCCTCCGGCGTGTCGATGCTTTGGGCCAATAACGGATAGAGCGAAAACGGTTCGTCCCAGCTTCGCGCCATCAGGCTTTCATAGACCGAGGCCGAAGCGAACAGTCCGAAGGCCGGGGCTTGGGGTACTGTGCCGCGCACGATAAAGGGATTGAGGCTGTCGAAGCTGCCCACTACGCCGAGGATCAGGCGTCCGCCTTTGGGGGCTGAGGGGGTCACATAGTCGAAATGGGAAAAGCCTTGGGCGTATTTCGGAGTGCCGTGCATGGCAATGGCATGGGTCGGGGCGGCCAAGGCAGGCGCGGTAAGGCTCAAAAAGCAGGCGGTGATGAGGGCGCAAAAACGGAGGGGGATGTTGCCCTTAGGGCATGGGGTGTTTTTTTCTGGATACCGGCTTTCGCCGGTATGACGGTATTGTTTTTCCGTCGTTACACGGTCGTGGATAGGCTTTAAGACGCGATTTAAACCAAATGGGATTCCGGATCGCCCCTGAAGAAGGGGCGTCCGGAATGACAAATGGAGAGGGTGTTCCTTTTTCCTAGAAATATTCCCGATGCAGCAGAAGGCGTTGTTATTTAGGGAAAGGATGGAAGGCTTAAGCCTAGACGTTTCGGACCGGCCCCAACGATGGGGCGTCCGGAATGGTTTGTTAGGCATGACAAATTTCGAGAGCAGTTTCTTAATTTGGGAATCAAAGGAGATAGGGATTGAGGGGACTGGGTTCCGCATAAACTTTCCTAAAGGGGAAAGTTTTGCGGAAAGACGTTGGGGGATGTTCTTAAGCTGGATGGTTCGGACATTTTTCAACAGCGTTGAGGATAAATGGAGGGGGTGTTCCTTTTTCCTAGAAATATTCCCGATGCAGCAGAAGGCGTTGTTACTTAGGGAAAGAATGGAAGGCTTAAGCCTAGACGTTCTAGACCGATCCCAAAGATGGTGTTTCCGGAAGGGTCTGTTTGGCATGACAGATTTCGAGAGCAGTTTCTTAATTTGGGAATCAAAGGAGACAGGGATTGAGGGATCTGGGTTCCGCATAAACTTTCCTGAGGGGGAAAGTTTTGCGGAAAGACGTTGGGGGATGTTCTTAAGCTGGATGGTTCGGACATTTCTCAACAGCGTTGAGGATAAATGGAAAAGGTTTTCCTTTAAAAAGGGTATCTGCAAAAACAACCTCAAGGGATGAGGAAAAAGACTAAACAACAGACAAGGGGCAAGTTTAGCGCCGATCGTGCTCACGCTTTTTCGCTCGATCTTTTTATCCGTCTGGATCAAGGCGCGACGCAATGGCTATCAACCGTGCCGGTCGGGCGCGTGATGAAGACAACGAATTTTTGCGAGCTGCTGCTTTCATCGTAATCCACTTCCTGACTCGTGAACTTGGCGGCGGCTCGTTTCAGACCGGATTTAATCGCACCGGATGAACTGCTGATCGGCTTGGTCCAGATGCAGCGCCCTCCACTTTCCCCCGCATTCATATAGGTCCAATCGTTAAACCCTTTGGTCGCCGGTGGCAAAGAGGCTACGCGAAGGCCTGTCCACAGGCTTCGCTCGCTGGAGCCGTCAAGCGGGTCGTTCGGACAGGTCAAACTAGCCACCGTCGTTCCATTCGTCTGATCCGAACACGGATACGGATCATTCGGGCAACTGGCGTCCGTCGCATTGTTCGTTCCGTTGATTAAATACTGCATTTGGCATTCGCTGATCTTGGAGCGAATCAGATTGGCTTGGGCAACAACATCATTCGTGATGCGATCCGAAACGCTGGCCGTGCCGAGGCTGCCCCCCGTGTCCGAAGCAAAAAGCGAAGCCAGAATGCCAAGCATCGCCAAAATAAACAGGATCGGACCGATAGCGATCCCGGCGGTGGAGTCCAGACGGTTCATAGGAGCTTTCCTTTTCTATTACTCTTCATAGAAACGGTAGCGGAGCTGAATCCCATATTCAAGTGTATGATTATGCGGCTCTACCCCGCAGATCGTATAGGCATAGACTCCGTCATTGCCGGTTTTGCACTTTTCATCCGACTGGTTGATGTTCCAATAATTGACATAAGGCCCGAAGGACCATTTCGCTTTTTCGTACATCAAATCGCCACGCAAGCCGTAGCCCGCAGTCTGGCGGTTCATCAAATCCGGATAACCAGCATACACATCGCTTAGATAGCTGTGCTGCCATCCCGAAATCATCGGATCATATTCAAGGGTCAGGCTTACACGGTCGCCGCTTGCGAATTGCATTTTCGGCTGGACCCCAATGGGAACGAAGACCATATGGTTGTCGCGTTGGTAGCCATGGGCGTTGACCGACGTTACCCCCCTCACATCGCTGTGAAGATAGCGGTACCCAACACCCACATAAGGCGAAATCACAAAACGATCTTTGACAAAGTCACGGCCAAGCGTCCAACGAACTTCCGCTTCGTAATTCGGGTTAGTTTCGGACTTGCCCGACCCTTCATATTCAACCACGCCGCCTGACGCGCGACCATCCATCTTGGTAAACCACTGCGAACCTAGCGCTAACGAACCGATGAGGTGAAAGCCGAACTGTTCGCCGTCCAGTTTTACGCCAAGGTCTTTTTCATGATAGTGGTAGATCGAGCCTTGGATCCCGCCTTCAAGGGAGGTCGTCGTGACAGGCTGGGTTCTTGGCGGCTTGGGCGGCACCCTGTCCTCGGTTCGCGGCGGGTTGTGGTAATCTCCGGATACGAGCGGCGGCGGTGGGGTTTGAGGCGCTGGCCTTCCCTCGCCCTTGCCCGGCGTGAACAAATCTCGCTCTCTCGCCGGATGATAGGGCCCCTGCATCGGCTGGTAATCCCAATGAGTCTGGGTTTCCATGCGCAAATCCCGCGCCGTTAACTCTGTCGCAGATAAGGGATGGACGCTCAGCATCAGGCCTGTGGCCAAAGCAAAAATCGACAGAGTTGAGGATCGAGTCATAAGAAACGCCTTCTTTCCTGATAAAACGACAAAAATAACGGACGTACCGTAAAAACAGATGATAAATATTAACTTAACCTCCTGTTTTAGCAAAGCTGGAATGGACAAAAGCCTCCTTTTACGCTAAGTTTCGTGCCCTATATGCAACGCTTTTTCTTACTGTGAGGTCGTCCAATGAATTTGACACGCCGTGTCCGCGAAATCCTTGATTGTTATGAAGGTGAAACTCCGGGAACCAAGGCCAATCTGGCTCGCATGCTGATGGCAGGGAAGCTCGGCGGGTCCGGTAAAATGGTCATCCTTCCCGTCGATCAGGGGTTTGAACATGGGCCCGCGCGGTCTTTTGCCATGAACCCTCCGGCCTATGATCCTCATTATCACTATAAGCTGGCTATTGATGCGGGACTGAATGCTTATGCCGCGCCGCTGGGGTCGCTGGCCGCCGGGGCTGATACTTTTGCAGGGGCCATTCCTACCATCCTCAAGATGAACAGCGCCAACAGCCTTTCCACCCAAAAGGAAAACGCCGATCAGGCTGTTACGGCAAGTGTTGACGATGCTTTGCGCCTCGGCTGCGCCGCGATCGGCTTTACGATCTATCCGGGGTCGGACGCTATGTACAACCAATATGAAGAGTTCCGCGATTTATCTCGGGAAGCTAAGGCTAAGGGTTTGGCCGTTGTTTTGTGGTCTTATCCTCGCGGCGGGAACCTGCCTAAGGAAGCTGAGCTGGCTGTTGACGTCATCGGGTACAGCGCCCATATGGCGGCTTTGCTTGGCGCAAACGTCATCAAGGTTAAGCTGCCTTCCGATTTCCTCGGCAACAAGGATTCCAAGAAGGTTTACGAGGAAAAGAAAATCCCCATCGCTACGCAGGCCGACCGCGTGCGCCACATCATGCAATGCTGCTTTGATGGGCGGCGTATCGTTGTGTTCTCCGGCGGCGCAGCCAAGGGGCAGGACAGCGTGCTGCAAGACGCTCGCGATATTTACGCAGGCGGCGGGAATGGCTCGATCATCGGGCGGAACTGCTTCCAACGCTCGCGCGAGGATGCGCTTAAGCTGCTTGAGCAGATTATCTCGATCTATAAGGGTAAGGCTTAAGATCATAGCCTTTTATACTTCGTCTTCAAGAGTTGAGACGTCTGACGAATGTTCGTGCGCCCCCTCCCCGAAAACGACAAGCGTTTTCGACCCTCCCGCATCAACTCTGTTTTTTTAAGCCGTTTTCAGGGCGGCGTCACACAGTTTTGCGTTAAGGATAACCAGCAGTTTACGGGCCACGGCGATGAGGGCTTGCAACGGTCTTTTGCCGTTTGTGATCAAGCGCAGGTAAAAGACTTTGATGTCGTCATGATAACGCGCGGCAGAG
>JBFWLD010000158.1:0-5170 GCA_050252315.1 Bdellovibrionales bacterium | reverse complement strand
AAACCCTATTCTCTTATCATGGCGAATGTATTTGCCGATCCGCTCTGTGAAATGGCGGCAGATTTAGCCCATCATCTGGCAAAAGGCGGAAACGCGATATTGTCCGGCATCCTGAACGATCAGGCCTAGCGCGTTATTGCAGCACATCGGCAACAGGGGCTAGAACTTATCAATCAAATGACCTTTGGAGAGTGGTCGGTGCTTGAACTTAGAGGCTAGGCCAGTATCATGGTCAGATGATTCAGGAACCCCTCCCCCAAGAAGCAAACTCCCTTTATGCCGACCGGCTGCACGAACTGCGCGAAGCGTTCCGCGAACAGGGAATTGACGGCTATCTCGTGCCGATGACCGACGCCTATCAAAACGAGTATATCCAAAAGGCCGACCGGCGCATTCGCTTTCTGACCGGCTTTCGCGGCACGGCAGGATTTGTCATCCTCTTGATCGACAAAGCTGCTTTCTTCACGGATGGTCGATATACGATCCAAGCCAAGGAGGAAGTCCCCGGCAATCTCTATGAAGTCTATACAACCAGTGAGAAAAAGCCGGATGAATGGCTATCTGAAAACATCCGCTCGCGAATGAAAATAGGCTTTGATCCCAAGCTGCACACAGCCGATCAAATCAAGAACATGGAAATCATCGTCCTCAAGCATCAGGCCAGCCTGTCCCCGTGCGACAAGAATTTGATTGATGCCATCTGGAAGGACAGGCCCGAGCCTGTTTCCACCCCTATTCATGTGCATGACACGACCTATGCAGGAAAAGCCTCCTCACAAAAACGGACGGAAATCGGCCAAGCGCTTCAAAAAGAAGGGATCAACGCCGCGCTGATAACCGACCCAGCGTCGATCGCTTGGCTTTTCAATGTGCGCGGCAACGATATTCCCTATAACCCCCTGCCGCTCAGCACCGCCATATTACGCGCAGACGGCACGGCGGATTGGTTTGTAGATCCGACCAAAGTAACGCCGGATGTCGAACGCATGCTCGGCGCGGAAATCACGCGCTACACGCCCGACGATTTCCCGGCGGCGGCCATACGTCTTGGCGAATCGCAAAGCCGCGTTTTGGTCGATCCAAAGGAATCCTCGTTCTACTACACAACCATTCTCGGGCAATCGGGCGTCAGCCTCACCTTGGGGGAAAATCCCTGCACGCTCCCCAAAGCCTGCAAAAACATGACCGAAATCGACGGGATGCGCTCGGCGCATCGGCGCGACGGGGCGGCTATGGTGCGTTTCTTAGCGTGGCTGGACGATCAATTCCAACGTGGCACCGTGACGGAAATAGATGTCGTCAACCAACTTGCCTCCTTTCGGGAAAGCGGATCGCTTTATCGCGGACCGAGCTTTGCCACGATCGCTGGCAGCGGCCCAAACGGCGCTATTGTCCATTATAAGGTAACCGCGAACTCAAACCGCCCTCTAGATATGAACAGCTTTTTATTGCTGGACAGCGGCGGCCATTATCTGGACGGCACGACGGACATTACGCGCACAATCCCTTTGGGTCAGGCAACAACGGAAATGCGCGACCGCTATACCCGCGTGCTTAAAGGGCACATTGCGCTGGCAACCATCCGCTTCCCCGAAGGCACCCAAGGCGCGGAGCTGGACGTTCTGGCACGTCAATATCTGTGGCAACTCGGCCTTGATTACGCGCACGGAACCGGACACGGGGTTGGATGCTATCTGCCCGTGCACGAAGGCCCGCAAAGTATCTCCCGCCGAGGCACAACGCCTTTGCATATCGGCATGGTCTTGTCGAACGAACCCGGTTTTTACAAAGCCCGCCACTATGGCATCCGGCTTGAAAATCTGATGCATGTGATCGAGCTGTTTGAAATCAGCAGCCCGGAGGCAAAGATGCTGGGGTTCGAGCCTCTAACTCTTGTCCCCTTCGATCAAAGGGCGATTGAGCCGTCTTTGTTGACGCATGAGGAAAAAACATGGCTCAACGCCTATCATGCACGCGTGCAAAAAGCGATCCGACCCCAGATTGACGAGCACACTGGAAATTGGCTTACCCAAGCTTGCCGACCGATCAAATAAAACCGACTTCGTTTGACTTTCCCGCCACGATCCTTAAACTCGTCCTACCAGACTAATCAGGAAAGATGGCGAGCATGAATTGGGACAATAAGGAAGGCCCGTGGGGCACCCCCAACGGATCCAACAAAGACAAGCCGAAAAAGGAGTCCCCCACGAATCCATGGTCGGGACGCTCGAACGGGTCAGGGCAAAAGCCGCCTGACGACGTGCCGGAAATCGACATCGGCGATGTGCTGCAAAAGCTCAAAGATTTCCTCAGCCCTTATAAACCCCAAGGTCATTTTCAAGCTTTTGCTTTGGTTATCGGTGCGATTGTCGCGCTGTGGCTGCTCAACGGCTTTTATATGGTCGCGGCTAATCAGGTAGGCGTAGTTATGCGCTTTGGCGCTTTCGATCATCTGGACCAACCGGGCTTGCGCTATCACCTGCCCGCGCCGATCGAAGAAGCCCTCACCCCGATTGTCACCGCGCAAAACGAAATCCAGATCGGCTTTAGAAAAACGACAGGCCGCGATACGAACGGCTATGCGGTCCCCGAAGAAAGCATGATGCTGACTCAGGATGAAAACGTCATCAACGTGCAGTTCACGGTCTTTTGGCGCGTCGCGGACGTGAATAACTACCTGTTTGAAATCCGCAATCCTGAGATCACGGTCAAGATGGCGGCGGAAAGCGCCATGCGCGAAGTCATCGGACAAAACAAGCTTCAGTTTGCGTTGACGGAAGGCCGCGGTCAAATCGCGGAAGAAGCGCGCCAACGGCTGCAAGATTTGATCGACGAATATAAAGCCGGAATTGTGGTGACGCAGATCAACCTGCAAACCGTGGCTGTGCCGGACGAAGTCAAAGCCGCGTTTCAGGATGTTGTGAATGCCCGCCTTGATATGGAGCGTTTCCAAAACCAAGCGGCGGCCCATGTCAACAAAGTCATCCCCGATGCCAGAGGCCAAGCCGCCAAAATCACGCAACAGGCCATGGCCTATCGCGATCAAAAGATTGCCGTAGCCAAAGGCGATGCGGATCGCTTCAAGGAAGTTTTGGCCGCCTACACCACCTCGAAAGATGTCACCAGCAAACGCCTGTATCTGGAAACCATGGAAAGCGTTCTGGGCAAGGCGAACAAAGTTATTACCGACAAATCCGCCGGAACTTTTCCCCTGTACCCAATGACGGATCTGTTGCGTAAGAAAGAAGGAACCAACGAATGAGCCCTCGCCTTTTACTTACCCTCGCGACGGCAATCGCCGTTTTATTCGGAATTAACGACAGCTATTATGTCGTGCGGCAAACCGAACAGGCCATTGTCTTCCAGTTCCGGGACGTTGTCCGCGTGGTCAGCCATGCGGGCCTGCACTTCAAGGCACCTTTTATCCAGAATGTCGAATATTTCGATAAACGCGTTTTGGCGCTCGATGCGCCATCGCAGGAAATCATGCTGGCCGAGCAAAAGCCGCTTGAAGTCGATGCCTTTGCCCGCTATCGCATCGACGATCCGCTTTTGTATTATCAGCGCTTGCGCGGCGAACGCGTCGCGAATGAACGTTTAAGCAGCATGCTCAACTCCACCTTGCGGAGCGTTTTGGGTAAAGTCAAACTGGCCTCGCTTCTGTCCACGGAGCGTGTCGGAGTCATGAACGACATTTCCAAACAACTGCGCGAAGAAGCCAAAGATTTCGGCGTAGAAATCATCGACGTGCGCATTCGCCGCACCGATTTGCCGGAAAAATCCAGTGGCGCGGTCTTTGCCCGCATGCAGTCCGAACGCGAACAGGAAGCCGCGCAAATTCGCGCCAAAGGCAAACAGGAAGCCCTGCAAACGACGGCAGATGCCGACCGGCAGGCTATCGTCATTCTTGCCGAAGCCCAAGGTCAGGCGGAAAAGATCAAAGGCGAAGGCGACCGCAAATCGTTGGAGATCATGGCCGAAGCCACCAACAAGGACCCGCACTTTTTTGCCTTCTGGCGGTCCCTGCTTGCGTATCGAGAGGGTTTAAAACCTGAAAACACGACCTATATCATGAATCCGAATAGCGACTTTTTTCAGTATTTCACGTCGGACAATGTAAAATAACAGCGTCATAATACTGACAAAATCGCGCTAAAAACTTTACACCGTATCAAGCATGACTCGTGAAAGGAACCCTAACGATGCGATATGTGTTACGCACAACATTTCTCGCTTTCTTCCTGACGTGCCTGATCGCCCTGCCGCAGGGCGCGTGGGCGCGGAGCGGACCGGACAGCTTTGCCGATCTTGCGGAAAAACTCCTTCCCGCCGTCGTTAACATTTCAACGACCCAAACCATCACCCAAGGGCAGGATTTCCCGGAATTCGATTTCCAACTTCCCGAAGGCTCGCCCTTCAACGACTTTTTTGAAGAATTCAAAAAGCAACATGACCGGATGGACAAAGGGTCCAAAAAACGGACGAGCAAGGCCACCTCGCTGGGGTCTGGCTTTATCATCGACCCGTCTGGCTATGTTGTCACCAACAACCATGTCATTCAGGACGCGGACGAAATCACGGTTATTCTGCATGACGACACGAACCTGACCGCGAAGCTGATAGGCCGCGACCCCAAAACGGACCTTGCCGTTTTGAAAGTCGAGCCGAAAAAGCCGCTCACAGCCGTCAGCTTCGGCGACAGCGATGCCGTGCGCGTCGGCGATTGGATTTTGGCCATCGGCAATCCCTACGGTCTGGGCGGCACGGTGACAACCGGCATTATCTCGGCCCGCGCGCGCGACATCAATTCCGGACCGTATGACGACTTTTTACAAACGGACGCGCCGATTAACCGCGGCAATTCGGGCGGTCCCATGTTTAACATGGCGGGCGAAGTCATCGGCATCAACACGGCCATCTATTCACCGACAGGCGGCTCGGTCGGGATCGGCTTTGCCATTCCGTCCTCGATGGCGCGTAACATCATTGAACAGCTCAAAACAACCGGCACGACGGAGCGCGGCTGGCTCGGCGTGCGCATTCAAGCCGTGACGCAAGAAATTGCCGACGGTCTTGGCCTTGGCACGGCGCGCGGCGCGCTTGTCGCCAACATCACCGAAGGCGGCCCTGCCGACAAAGCCAAGTTCAAAACCGGCGACGTGATCGTCTC
>JBFWLD010000157.1:0-5223 GCA_050252315.1 Bdellovibrionales bacterium | reverse complement strand
GGGTTCTTAATCCCTTTTTGCACCCCTTTATCCAAAAAGTCAGGTGAGACATTAACAACCTCATTCGGGCTGTCATGCTCCATACGCGTAAAAAAACTTTCGGCCAGTCGCTGGGCTGAATCGTCAGGCGAAATGCGCATCTCCTTAGCAAGACTGAGAATCCGTATCACCTGATCCGTCGCTTGGCCTAACCGATAATTTTCATAAGAAGACGACAGCGTCAGTCCGAACGCAATAAGCACACCGATCACCACAAAAGGCGCTACGGTATAATAAATGATCCCTGTCATCCATGTGCGTTTCATGCCAGCTAGGCTTTCAACATAAAGGAAAAATACAGGTTGGTCGGGTCCGACGAACAAACGCCTACAGCATTGGATAACCCAATGGGCATTGAGGAATTCACAATCGGCGAACCGGCACCGCCCGCCGAAACTAGCCCCTCGTCCCGATTCTCCCCCGTCATTTTCATTAACAAGGCCGCACAAGAAGACGACGGCAAATCCAACAGTCCAATACGAAAGCTGTCGTTGCTTACTTTTGTGGTAAGCGCTGTAATCGTAAGCTCCCCACGCCAAAGATGGTGTATGGTCGGTGGCGACGTCGAATAGTCCACCAGATCATTTGGAATAAGGCCGGCTTGGGCTAACACGCTGGCATTAACCCCAGAATCCAACATTCGAGATTGAGACATGCCGTGCAAAGAGCGCACGCGAGACACAATCTCAAGCAATTGTTTGGTCGTCGTCGAGATACGCGAATTTTCATAGACAGCGGCAACAGCTACCCAAAGCCCAGTCATAACAACGCCAATAATAAGAAAAACCAAGGCGGCCTCGGTAAGCGTAAAGGCGGCGCGCTTTTTAAACCTGGAAATGGTCTGAACCATACATAGGCCCTCTTTCTTAAATCATACCTTTCCTACAAAAGGCGTATTTATCCTAACCAACAAAAATGAGCGGTTTATTAATGGCTTTAGCCGTTAGAGCCTCCCCCCCCTTTTTTAGCCCTCTGCCAAAAAAATAAGGGGTGGAATGATCCACCCCTTCCTTTAGTTTAGGCTACTATCTTTTTACTTACGTTTTAAGACGGAAGGTAAAGACGACGCTATTTTTCGTAGCGTTCGAGCATGCAGCAACAGCGGTCGAAAGACCAACCGGGAAGTTCGTTGACGTCGAGGCCGCATTGCCCGCGCCGACTAGACCGGAATCACGGCCAGAGCCGGTGTTACGAACGAGCAAGTCTGAACACGGACCTTGCGGAACATCGTCAAACTGAACATAGAAAGCATCATTCGTAACGGAATAGGTTGTTGCCGCGATCGTTACATCCCCACCCCAGACATCCCGGACAGCCGATGGGATCTCGTTGGTATAGGTGATCATATCTTTGGGTATCCCCCCAGCTTTAGCCACGAGCAGCGAATTAATGCCGCTATCCACGGTTTGCTGCGTCGCATGCATCGAACGAATAGATTGAACGACTTGCAGCAATTGATTGGATGTTGTCGTCACACGAAGATTGTTATAGACAGCCGCCGCAGCCACCCAGATCGCGCCCAAGATCAGGCCCATGATACCGAGAACAATTGCGGCTTCAGTCAAAGTAAAGCCGCGCTGTTTGCGGGGCATGTCTTTTTCCATAAGCATTTCGCACTCCTTTATGGTTCAAATGACTTTCTCCACGGAGGAAATTTCTCCCGCCAGAAAATACGCTGTAATTCTAATGGGCACTCTTTTAAAGAAAAGTTAAACCCCTACTTTTTGCGCTGCTTATAGCCATTTTTTACGCCAAAAAAGCCACAACGGGATCGCCGTGGACAAAATCATCAAAAGGATCGCAAATACATAGCCATAGTGCCAGGCAAGCTCCGGCATATAGTCAAAATTCATGCCGTATAGGCTAGCGATCAAGGTCGGTGGCAAGAAGATGACTGCCGCAACGGAGAACATCTTAATAATATTATTCTGTTCAAGATTAATCAGCCCCATGGTGGCGTCCATCAAAAAGCTGACTTTGGCGGACAGAAAGCGTGCGTGCTCGTCAATCGAGCTGGCGTCCTGCATCAAGACTTTCATGCGTTCCTTGACTTCCGGTTCGGCGTTTTCCTTTGTCGCGAAAAACAACAGCAACCGGGTTAAATTCAGCAAAGACCCCTTGGCCTTGGTGGCCAGATCCCCCACCTGCCCGATCCGCGAAATCGCTTCACGATAGCTGGGCGTGGACAGACCCGGTTTAGTCTCGGTCGTAAAAATAGTCTGGGAAAGGCCTTCAAGATCCGCCGTCGCATTTTCCAGAATATCTGCAAGATAATCCGCACTATGTTCTAAAAGCCCCAAAAGAATTTGATGGCTGGAGGACGCAAGGCCGGAATGGCGCTTAGCTTTGGCGACAAACTGCGCCACGGGCGCAGGATCGGCATAGCGAACCGTCACAAGGTACACATCAAAAAGGATAAAGGTTACGGGAGAGGAAGAAAAAGCACCGTTTTTATTTGCTTTATGCAAAACGGACATGGTCATAACCGTTGCGCCGTCTTCCGTATAAAGGCGGCTGGAGGTTTCAATCTCCTGCATTTCGTCATGGGTCGGTACGCCGACGCCGACGAGCTGCTCGACGAGGGCCTCCTCCTCACGCGTTGGTGATGACAAATCAATCCAGACCGCTTGGTCCGGCAAGGAGGACATGGAACCCTCAACTGTGCCCTGAGCGAGGCGTCCTCCCTCAAGAGAATAAAGGGTGATCATAAGGGATTCTCAAAAAAGAAACCGAAACAGGAGTCCGGCCAAACAAGGTTTCGCCGGACCACCCGTTTAGAGCGGACGATTATTCCGTCGTCATGCTGGTATTAACCTTTGTGAAAACAGCCTTCAACTTGTCGCCGAGGCTAAGCAAAACAGCGACAATCGCAACCGCGATCAACGACGCAATCAGACCATATTCAATGGCGGTGGCGCCTTCTTCTTCTTTCAAAAAACGGGTGAGCATCTTTTCTCTCCTTAAAGTTACAAGCTGGAACGATCATTCCGCGAGAGCCTAACCTTAATAAATCGGTTTTAACAAAATATGAACGAGGCCTCTTTTTCACCAAAAGATCACGTTTTACCCTTTAAAATCATGAAGATAAAAAATATTTGCCTACGAAACGACCTGTTGGTCCAAATTGTAAATATGCTGACGCAACAGATCAATCGTCGTCCGCGTATGCTCGGTATCATAGCCCAACGCCTGAAGCGCATAATAGCTGATCCCGAACGCAATCTCCCGCTCCCCCATAATGGCGCAGGAGACGCCCAGCTTGGTCATGGCCTTGGTTTCTTCTACCGAATGGGTACGAACCACAATTTTAATATCTGGATAATTTTTACGAACGGCGCGGACAATCTGGCGAACGAAAAACGGGTCCGGAATGGCGATAATCATGAGCTTCGCCCATTCGGGATGCGCCGCAGACATCACGGCTTCACGCGAGGCATCGCCGTAAATAACCTGAATCCCACCGATCCGGAGCCGTTCCGTTAAATTCCGATCCGCATCAATCACGACATAGCGCAACCCCTGCTCGATCATCGCATTGGCCACGATGCTGCCCACGCGCCCGTGGCCGATCAGAATAATATGATCGTGCAACCCTTCCGTGTCAGACAGAGTAAGCTCCGGTCGCGCATTTTTCCATCTTTGATAGGCTTCAGTATTCGCCACCCACGCAACCAGCTTCATAATGCCACTGAGCAAAACTGGATTCACGAGAATGGAAAGCAAGGCGACCGCAATAATCAAATCTCTTTCAAACGTGCCGTAAAACCCGCTGTTATACCCCAATTCGCTCAAGACAAACGAAAACTCGCCGATCTGCATAAACGCCGCGCCGACAAGCGCCGCGGATTGCAACGGAACACGGAAGAAAAGTAAAAGGAGAAAGGTCAAAAAGCCGGTTCCAAAAATAATCGTCATAAGAAAAATCAAAATTTGCACAGGCATCCGCATGACGCTTTGCGGGTCGAACAGCATGCCGACGGAAACAAAAAAGAGGATCGTAAAGACCTGCTGCATGGCCAAGGCTTCGGAGGCAGCGTGATGGTTCAGATCGCTTTCGCCGATCACCACCCCTGCAAAAAAAGCCCCCAGAGCCAAAGAAACGCCAAATAACAAAGAAGAGCCGTAGGCAATGCCTAAAGCGATCACAATAACGGCCAACGTAAACAATTCGCGGGAACCTTTACGCGCCACATAACCAAGCAGCCATGGAATGACTCGCCTGCCGCCAAAAACCATAACCGCCACAAAGCCGGTTACTTGCAATAAGGTTTTGCCGAAAAGCTGGAGCGAGGTCGTGAAATCGGCATTTTGCGTTCCGGCGAGCAACGGCAGCAGGACAAGGGCAAAAATCACCACCAAATCCTGGACCACAAGCCAGCCGAGCGCGACACGACCGGCAAGCGAAGAAAGCTGTCGCCTTTCATCCAAAACGCGGGTGGCGACTGCCGTGCTGGCAATCGCCATGGACAGTCCGAACACAAAAGCCGAGGGCCATGGCAAGTCCAAAATCCATCCGGAAAGCCCGGCCCCCAAACAGACGACGCACAGGACTTGAATCAACGCCCCCGGAACCACGATCTTTTGAACCGCCAGCAAATCCTTGAACGAAAAATGAATGCCAATATTAAAAAGCAGAAGCGCTACACCGACTTCAGCGAGTTCGTTCGCCATGGATTGGTTGGCGATAAGCCCCGGCGTATAGGGCCCAATCGCAACACCTGCAAGCAGATAGCCAAGCAAGGGCGGAAGCCGAAAGGTTCGCGCCAAAAGACCTCCGGCAAAAGCTGCCACCAGACTAACGACTAAGGTTGATAAAAGACCAAGGTCATGAATCGGCATAAGAAAAGCCTTGCTGAAACGGGCCAGCCGTTACCCGAAAAGGGGCGAGAATCAAACGGATCAGTCTTCGTCGTCGGAGACGCCGCCGTTTAAACGATCACGAAGCTGTTTGCCTGTCTTGAAGAAGGGAACGAATTTTTCTTCAACCGAGACGGCCTCGCCCGTGCGCGGGTTACGGCCTTGACGTGCATCGCGACGCTTGATGGAAAACGCGCCGAATCCGCGAAGCTCGACACGATTGCCGCGGGCCAGCGCATTGGAGATTTCATCAAAAACGGTTCCGACAATACGTTCAATGTCCCGTTGCAAAAGATGCGGGTACAATTCAGCTAAACGAAGAATGAG
>JBFWLD010000156.1:0-5297 GCA_050252315.1 Bdellovibrionales bacterium | reverse complement strand
CACGCAGCCTGTAATTCTCAAACTTATCTTTCTATCGCGTGACGGACATCCTTCAGCAACAGAAACATATGATACGGGTCGGTTGGTGAGGGGATAAAATCGAAATGTTCGTAAAAAGCGCGAGCAGCATTATTTTTAGCATGAACCGCAAAGGCGCGGATGCCTGCGATATCGGCGGCTTGTAGCGTGCGTCGAAGAGCGTCTTTTAACAGGCTTGCGCCAAGTCCATGACTTTGCCATTCCATACTTACAGCTAGCCGTGCAAGCAGCATGATCGGAACGGGATGTTTGGCTAGACCCTTTGTTAAACGCGCAGGGGACCCGTCGGGAGAAACTTGTCCTACGGTTAGCGTATAGAACCCGATGACAGCCCCATCCGCCAAGCCGACATAAGTTTGTGAGGCATTGGAAAGCTGTCCAACAAGCGCATAGCGCGTAAGAAAGCGATTTAGCTCCGCATTACCGCAATCGAAACTTTCGAGGACATGATTCTGCGATAGCTTTTCTATTGAAAACCGAGAGGGCATTTATTCGCCCTCAAAAACACTTTTTTCTTGAAACAGCTTCTTCAGCCTGGGCAACTCACGCGCAGGGGCGTCAAGAGCGGCCATAAACAATTTCCACTGCTTTGCATCAAGCGCAAAAGAACGCCGGTCCGCCAAAGTTTCCTCAGCACGAGATAAGGCGCTTTCGAGAACAAACTCGCTCATGGACTTATTAGAAGCCATGGCAGCGTTGCGCAAAATTTGCTTGGCCTGAACGGAGAGGCGAAGGTCTATTTTGTCAGATCTGGTGGTGTGTGGTTGCATGGATGTTCCTCTTTAGTATCCGAATTCTATCATATCATAGATAACCGACATTGTCATGACAAAAAACATGAGCAGTTTAACTGCTTAACAAAGATTAATAGATTAACCAACGCAAAAATGATGGGCTTTTGCTTTAGAAATTGGAGTGGCTTGTAACGGTTGATTAGGGCCTATTTTTTCAAGCACCGCGCTCCATTCGGCAAGCCGGGGTTTCTATGAAATGTCAGTTCAGTAACCGAACGAGTCAAATCAACAAGTTAGCGGTTTGTCAGAAGAGGTTGGACCCAAGAGTTTGTTAAGCGTTTTCCGATAAATACTGATGTTTCAATACCATGGGTGGTTCGAATCTGGCTTCCTGTTTTGTTATAAAACGCTGAAAATCATTGCATTTGTATCACGCATGTGATACAATAGAGGAAAATAATGGAGAGTTCTCATGCACAAAACAGAAGTCGTTCATACGCGCGTTACGCCCGATTTAAAACATTCGGTTGAGGCTGTGCTAAGTAAAGTCGGTCTTTCAACGACGGATGCCGTGTCGCTCTTCTTTCATCAGATCGTCCTCAACAATGGGTTGCCCTTCGAGGTGCGTATTCCGAATAAGGAAACACGCGCTGTTATGGCGGACGCCATCGAAGGCAAGAACTTGAAGAGCTATGATTCGATTGATGCCATGCGTAAATCTATAGAAGGCAAAACGGCTAAAAAGAAACGCGATGCTTAAAATCAAAGCGCACAAACGTTTTGAGAAAGATGTGAAGCTCGCGCTTAAACGCGGCAAAAAGACGGACCGGCTATGGTCGGTTATTGAGCGGTTGCAGGCAAATAAACCGCTTGCCGCCAAACACAGACCACACCGTCTTGTCGGCGATTGGTCGCCCTGTATGGAATGCCACATTGAACCGGATTGGCTTTTAATCTACCTTGTCACAGATGATACGTTAGAGCTTTTACGAACAGGCTCGCATGCAGATTTGTTTGATTGACTCAAGTTATGAGGGACTAGTTACATGTCGTTTGAAATTACCTCTGCTTCACCAAACGATCTTGAAAAAGCGCTTCCATTTATTCAAGAAATCATAAGCGCAGGCGAGACCTATGCTTTGCCGCGCGATATGGGAGCGGAAGACATTCACGACTATTTTTTTCATAAGGGACACAGGGTCTTCAAGGCTGCCCTTGATGGCGAGATCGTCGGTATTTGTTATCTTCGTGCCAACCAAAGTGGCGGCGGCAGTCATGTCGCAAATGCAGGATTTATGGTCTCTCCTCAGACGCGTCGAAAGGGTGTAGCGCGGAAGATGGCAGAACACATCCTGCATGTAGCCAAAGAATCCGGATTTATGGCTATGCAGTTTAATTTTGTCGTTAGCTCCAATACGGCTGCAGTTTCCTTATGGAAGAACCTAGGGTTTGAGATTGTTGGAACGCTTCCAAAGGCATTTAACCATCCGGCTCTTGGAGAAGTTGACGCTTTCGTAATGTACAAATTTCTCTAATTGAAACGACGAAAATCCTTAACAAATTAACCAATGAAAACATGATGGGGGTTTGCCTCAAAATTTGGCGCGGTTTGGAACGGATTGATTAGGGCCTATTTTTTTTGAGCATCGCGCTCCATTCGGCAAGCTCTTCAATCAGCCTACGCGCCGTTGGCGCTTTGGCCCGACAGGCCATTTTCTGGTTCGAACTTAGTCCTACTTACTCCACCGTTAGATTTTGTGTTAACAAGGCGCAGTCGAGTGTTACAAAACCACATATCCTGCGATGCTCCGAAAGAGCGTAACGCTGGCTAGTCTGCTCCGGCTTAGCCAAAGCTACAAAGTATGGACCATAGCTTAAGTCGGAACATCTGGATCTAATAAAGATTTCCTTTTGGGCGTATTGCGATGTGGCTGGCTTATATTATGCCCAGAGGAGGACACGGGGGAAGTGACCTCTTCATATTTCTCCGCAAGCTTGAGAAGATAATCAACGCCTCGAGGTAATTCATATCTCACGCTTTCCCCACCGTCACCCGTACCCCAATAGTGGCCTGTTTGTTTTTTGGGATTTATAACGATCCAACGACTTTCTTTCACAAAAGACGTCCTCACAACTCCTGATACAGAGGAAGACGCTCTTCCAGTATCTTCTGTCCGAAACCCTGCCATATTTTGAGCGGCAAAAAGACGTGTTGGACCGCAAGTACGGATGTAAACGAGTCCATCAGACTTGTAAGCAGAAATTTCCTCCATCCCAGGAGGCCCTTGCCTTTTAGCCTGTTCCGACAAGTCAGGGGAATCCCCAACGACACTGCACAGGGAAACGAGGGGAAGATTATCCATCTTATTCGGAAAATTAAAGGGTCGCGTCGGCATAAAATTTTTCTCAATAAATTATACGAATCCAGCTAAAAGCTGCACATAAACTATACCAACAATAAATTAAAGATTAGTGATTTTCAATGTTATCGTAAGGCACCCAAGAAAAAGACCGGCTTAACCACTTAACGAAGATATACAAATTAACCAGCGAACGAACGACGGGCGGTTGATTCAAAAACGGATGCGGCTGGAAACGGAGGATTGAGAATTATTTTCCCTTCGCGACCGGTTGAATATAGGCCGGAGCGACGCGGAAGAAGGTGTTGGGAAAAGCTTTATCAAAAGCGTCAAGAATTTCTCGGTCAAGTCCGCGTTGCTGCATATTGTGAACTCCCTGACTTAAAAGGTCGGCTAAAGCTTCCTGACCGCGCAAAACGGAAAGCTGATTGGGAAGGATGGCAACCGGGTTGCTCAAAGCAAGGCGCTTTAATTTTCCAGGGTTGTTGTCCATATATAATTGCGAGGTCACGGGATCATTGACGACGAAATCGGCCTTGCCTTGCGCCACGTCCATATAGAGTTGCGTATATTCTGCTGCGCTTGATATTTGGTGAAGCTTGACCAAGGGAAAAAGCCGAGACGCGAAATCGAGGGTTAAGTCACCATCCATAGCGGCGACCTTTAAGTCTGAACGGTTCAACTTTGCTAGAATCTCCGCGTCGCTATCTGCCTCAAAACGAGTATCGTTTGCGCGAACGTATATATTCAGGGGGGCCGTAAATAATCGGCGTGCTGTAACTTAAGAAAGCGGATATTTGCGCAATCATCGGGGCTTCCCCGCCGCACATGGCATCTATTCTGTTGGTTTTAAGGACTTCAACTTGCTGACCCGGAAGAACCTCCGACCATTGAACGGAAAGTCCCAGTAGTTTGGCCATTTTTTCGACATAACGGTAATTCATGCCGCCAATTTTCTGGGTGGTTGGATCGACCGTTATAAACGGAGGCACATTATAAAATCCGCATCGTAGCGTTGACGTCCGCATCACACGCTCATACGCCGTTTCCGGAATAGTGGTTTGCTTTGGGTTTTGAAAAGAAATCACTGACAAGATGAGCGCCATAATCGCTAGGGTAAGCGATAAAACAGAAAGTTTAGCGGTCATGATCTCCTCGTTTCATCCGTTGCGGCTATACCGAAGATCTGTAGCATGCCTTGTTTGCGGCTGCCAGAAGTATGATGGGGAACGGTTCCTATGACCGCCGCGCTATAACCCGGACCGGCGCTCCTTCTGTATGAATTTTTGCGGGGAGGGCAAAGACCTCAAAATCGTTTATACCGATCAGCTTATCAAGATGACAAAGATTTTCGAGGATAAGAATGTTTGCCGACAAAAGCGTTTTGTGAATCGCGTAAGGGGCTGAATCAGGTGACGGCGTATCAAGGCCCAGAATGGAGACTTCGGCCTCGACAAGACGGCGAGCAAAGGAGTCTGTTATCTCCGGGAATTTTTCAAAATAGTGGGGGCTTCCAAAGTGCTTGTCCCACCCCGTCATAAGAAGAACAATATCTCCTTTTTCAAGGGAAACCGTATCGAGTAAATCAGGCGTAAGGGCTTCTTTCTCTCGTGCGTCAATAAGCTGTCCGCGACCGAAAAAATGGTCGGTGGGAATGTCGGATAAAAAAGCGCCATCGGCGAGCATATGACGGGGCGCGTCAATGTGCGTTCCGACATGGAGGCTTGTTTTCACCGTATAACCGACATATCCATCCGTCTCTATAGAGGCTGTTTGTTGGAACGCGGGCTTTTCATCACCCGGCCAACACGGTGTGGTTTCATCAAAAAGATGGGAAAGGTCAATACAGGTAGCTTGTTTTGGGGGCATTTTTCGTCTCCGATCCTCAGAAGAAAGAAGATCATAGATGGCCGGCCTTGTCATGACAAAAGAAACAAAAGGCTCTGTCGCCAAATTAACCAATAAGGAGCAATGAGGCTTGCAATTGTTGGATGGCGATCTATTTTCATATATCTATTTTTGCTGTTGAGACGTTTTTCAAAAAGCTAAGGAGAGGCGCATGAAACTTGGAATCTTGGGCTCTGGGAATACGGCGGCGGCGACAGCTTTGGCGCTGGCTGCGGCTAATCCTTTTGAGGAGATTGTCTGGGTAGCGCGGACTCCG
>JBFWLD010000155.1:0-5328 GCA_050252315.1 Bdellovibrionales bacterium | reverse complement strand
GCTTTTCAGACTTTCGATGAGCCTGCCGATTTCAAGTTCGACATCGCACATGACCAGATCGGCGCCTTGTCCGTTGCGCAAAGCGTTTAACGCGCCGTCGATGGTTTCAATGTGCGAAACCTTCGCGCCGCGCCCGGCGGCGATCCGCCCGGCGGTAGCAATATGTCCTTGTAAATATCCGACGATTAAAAGCTTCATGGTATCCACCCGTTTCTTGTTATCGAACGCAGGGAAAAAGTTAGTTTCGTTCTGCTTTGATGATTTCAGTCATAGTAATGCCGAGCCGATCTTCGACGACGACGACTTCGCCACGAGCGACCAGACGGTTGTTAACGTAAATGTCGATAGCCTCACCGACCTTGCGATCCAACTCGATGACAGCGCCGCGACCAAGTTTTAACAGGCTGCTAACCGGCATGGTCGCCTTGCCGAGCACAGCGGCGACTTCGACGGGAATGCCGTAAAACGCCTCCAGATCATTGATCGTGGCCGCCACGCCATCCTTATTCTCTTCGCCATCGGCGGCGTCAAGTTCAGAGAGGGTCAAGCTTTCATCGGTCATTTTTCGTCTCCGGCTTCGGTCTGGGGTTGTTCAGAGCTTAGGTCTTTGAGCGGATCAAGCTCGGTTTCTTCTGGGCTGATTTCAAGGGAGGAATCCGCCCCCTCGGCCACGGTTTCTGCCACGGCTTCATCTTCGGGCTCAGGTTCCTCAATAATAGGAAGCCCGGTGGCTTCGGTCATCACCTTTTCGATAGAATCCCAAAGCGAATGCGTATTGCGTTCGATCCCGCCATCGGCCCATTCGATACGGCAATCACCGGGCGCAATATCGGGATCGCCCAGAATGACGACTTTACCGGCATAGGCCTGAGAGGCCGCAATCGCATTAATTTTATCGCTGACCTCGTCAAAGGACTCTTCATTGACGCGAAAGACCAGCCGGGGCTCGCGCCCCATATCGGCCAGAACTTTGGCGACGATGGCCTCGATTTCATCCAACCCATGGGTTGCAGCATAGTGGGGCAGGATTTTCTTGGCGATGGACAAAGCGATTTGTTGAAGCTGATTGAGCTGGCGTTGCCAAACGTCTTCGCTAGATTGCATAACGCCGCCGAGCGCCGAGCCGATGTCGGACAACAGCAAGTTCATCTGTTTTTGCTGGCTTTTCGCCTCAGCCTCGCGACCGGCCTGAACGCCTTCCTGATACCCGGCCTGATGAGCTTCGTCCATATTTTCTTGCGTGAACATGGGCTTTGGCTTTTCTTTTTCCAAAGGCCGCTTGTTCATGCCGTTGTCGAACGTCAGGTCGAACCGATATTTTTGAGGCGTCGTGTCGTCGGACATATGAGATTGCGTTTCGTTCATCAGTAAACCAGTTCATCCTCGCCATTGTCTTTGGCAATGGTGATTTCGCCGCGAGCCGCAAGGTCTTTGGCCGCGTTGACGATCGTAGCCTGAGCCTCTTCGACATCGCGCAAGCGCGTAGGGCCGAGCGCCGCAATATCTTCCTTAATAAGTTTGCCAGCACGTTCAGACATATTGGAGAAGAAGAGGTCCTTCAAAGCATCCGAAGCGCCCTTCAAAGCGATGGGCAGTTTGCCTTTGTCGATCGTGCGCAAAACCGTCTGAATAGCCTTGCCGTCCAGCTTTTGGAGATCTTCAAAGGTAAACATAAGGCTCTTGATTTTTTCCGCAGATTCACGGTTGCGTTCTTCAAGAGCCGCGATGAACTTAGCCTCGCTTGACCGGTCGAGATTGTTAAAAATCTCAGCCATAGCCTCGTGCGGATCGCGTCGGTTGGTGCGGGCAAGGTTGCTCATAAACTCGTTGCGCAACGTGCGTTCAATGTCGTCCAAAACATCCTTTTGTACGGATTCCATCCGGAGCATGCGCATGACAACTTCCATGGAAAAACTTTCCGGAAGCTGGGACAAAACGCGTGCGGCATGATCGGGCTTAATCTTCGAAATCACGACGGCGACGGTCTGGGGATATTCGTTTTTCAGAAAGTTAGCCAATACGACTTCATTGACGTTGGCCAGTTTGTCCCACATGGTGCGCCCGGCGGGACCGCGAATATCTTCCATGATGGTATCGACGCGGCCTTTATCCAAAACTTTGAGCAGCAAGCGTTCGGTTGATTCCAACGTACCGACCAAGGAGCCTGTTGAAGACATTTGTTCGACGAACTCGACAAAAAGCTTTTCAACGAGGGTCGAGCTAACATTCCCCAAATTCGCCATGACCTGCGACAGCTCTTTAATTTCTTCATCATTCATGTGGGCAAAGACGCGCGACGCATATTCTTCCCCGAGCGAGAGGATAAGAATAGCGGCCTTTTCGGAGCCGGAAAGGCTTCGGACATCTTCGCGTACACGCACACCGGCCATTGGTCAGTTCCCTTGGTTTTAGCGGCTTTCTTGATAAATCCAGTTGCGCAAAATAGAGACAGCTTCCTCCGGATGCTTGTCCACGATTTCGCCGACCTTACGCAGGGAAGAAGCCTTCACACGGCCTTCCACGCGGGAAATATCAATCATTTTTTCGATTTCGCTGTCTTCGCTTTCGCTTTGAAGTTCGCTGCTGAAAGCGCTCAGACCGGGCGGCGGCAATTGCGCCGTGGGCATGCCGGTTGCCGCGCCCGTGGCTGCGGCCAAAGCTTGCTGTTGTGCGCTGATCGCCCCTGCGGAGTCAAAGATACGGCGCAGGATAGGCCGCACAACCAACAGCACAACCATAAGCCCGATAAAGGCGAGGAGAACCGTTTCCACAATGCGTAGCAATTCGACCTTAGGTACGCCCATGATTTCGTCGGAAGCTGCGGCTTCGGTTTGCCCGGCTTCGCCCTGCGTAAAGCGCATATTGACGACTTCAACGGTGTCGCCGCGTGTTTCGTCGAAATTGACGGCGGATTTGACGAGCGCCTTAATCTTGTCCAGCTCTTCTTTCGAGCGTGGCTCGTATTTTTTAGCACCGTCTTTGTCGGTGGTTGTGGTTCCATCCACGACAACCGCGACAGAAAGGCGTTTGACTTGACCTGTTTCGCGTACTTGATTGCGGACGGTTTTGTTGATTTCATAATTGATGGTTTCTTCGGTCCGGTTCGTGCTGTTGGCACTGGACGCCCCGCCGCTCATGGGCTGACCGCCGGGCAGGTTGTTGGTAATCGAAACGCTGTTACTCCCGCCGTCGGAAGATTTGCTTTCTTCGTTGGTGCTTTGTTGGGATCGGATGACCTGACTTTCCGGATCATAGATTTCCGAGCTTGTAGTCACACGATCGAAATCGAGATCGGCGGAAACCTGAGCGCGAACCTTGCCAAAGCCGAGTGTCTGGGCCAAAAGTTCTTCGATTTTACGCGCTTGGGTCTGTTCGTATTGAGCGCGCATTTCATCTTGAGTTGAAGCGCCGATCCCGCCATTGGCATCGTTCGATGGCCGAGCCAGCAAGGTACCACGATCATCGACGATAGAAATTTGATTAGTCTGAAGCTGTGGCACGGCGGCAGCGATCAGGTTTTGAATCGAAGCGATCTGTTCCTTATTCAGCGTGACTCCACTACGAGTCTGTAAAAAGACGCTGGCCGTCGCGGTCTGCGTGTTATGAGAAAAAAGTTCGCGCTGCGGCAAAACAAGATGCACGCGGGCAGAGCGAACTTGCCCCATGGTGCTAATGGTCCGGGCCAACTCGCCTTCAAGCGCGCGCAGGTGATTAATGTTTTGAACAAAGCTGGTGGTGCCGAACCCCTCTTGTTGGTCGAAGATTTCATAGCCGATGGACCCGCCTTTGGGCAGGCCGCTACCGGCCATAAGCATCCGAACCTTACCGACCTGATCCGACGGCACGCGGATAGAGGACCCGGAACTCCCCACTTCATAAGGGATCTTCATACTATCGAGTTTTTGAGCAATAGCGCCCGCATCGCTCGTATCTAACTCGCTGTAAAGCAAAGCCATGGGCGCGGCGGAAATGCGGGTGGTCAAAAAGCCGAAAAAGCCCAAAAGGCTAAAGGTAACCAAAGCGATAGCGCCCAGACGCAAGGGCCCAAGATTGCGAAGAGTTTGAATAAAAGCGTTCACCGGCAAGCGTCTCCTGAAACAAAAACCGAATCAAAGTCTGTGGAGGGCACAGACTGCGTACTTTGTTTCCTTAAGGTTAACAAGCAGTAACCCTCGAAGGGTAAAATTTTTGTTAAGAAAGTGGGCAATTATTGCCTATTTGTGACAGTATGTAACGCTCCCGTAATATGATTGCGAGCTTACACTCCCTCTATCCCACCTCCGTAACGCCTCATCCCTAAAAGCCACGACAAACAGAGGCCGTCATCAACTCTGTTGAAAAAAACAAAACATCCCCCTTAAGTGCCTTACCCTCCAACTCTTAAAGTCTCCCTTTCTTCTCAAACCAAAATGGTCTAACTGATAGCTTATGAAAGCGCATATCGGCATTGACATCGGTGGCACAAAAATCGCGGCGGGGGCATACAGTCCGGACGGCGCGTTGACGGTGCAGGCCACGCTTCCCACCCCGAACAATTTCGAGGGATTTTTGCAGGCGTGCGAAACTCTGGTGGCGCAGAGTGCGGGGGAAGGGGGCGATCGAACGATTGGCGTGTGCTCCGCTGGCGCGGTCGATCCGGCCCAAGGCCTAATCCTGTCGGAAAACATCCCTTATCTGAACGACAAGCCGGTGCGGTCGATCCTTGCCGATCGGTTGGGCTGCCCGGTCCGACTTGCGAACGATATGAATTGTCTGGCGTTGGCCGAAGCTTTGGAAGGGGCAGGGCGCGGCCATGCCGTCGTCCATGCCATAACGCTTAGTACGGGCGTGGGGTCAGGCCTTGTCGTGAACGGTCGCCTGTTGCAAGGCGCGAACAATTTGGCCGGTGAAATCGGCCATCTGCCGCTGCCGTTCCGTACGGAGCAGGACTCGCCTTTGCATCCCTGCATTTGCAAACAACAGGATTGCGTCGAAAAAGCGATTTGCGGCGCGGGCCTGTCACGCCTTTATCAGGCCATGACGGGCAAGGACGCTACGCCGCCTGAAATCAGCGCCCTTGCGCGCCAAGGGGAATCCCAAGCCCTCAGCGTTCTGGATCGCTACTACCATATGGTCGCGAAAGCCTTGATCCTGTCCCTGCATTTTCTTGATCCGGATGTCATCATCTTAAGCGGCGGGCTCAGCCGTTTGCCGAACATCTGCCAAGAAGTTTCAGCCCGCTGGGGCGCATATTGCCTGTTCAAAGACATCCAAACAAAACTCGTCTTGGCCTCCTACGGCCCGCTCGCAGGTCTTCGCGGCGCTGCCTTGTTGGGCATGTCCCCATCA
>JBFWLD010000154.1:0-5426 GCA_050252315.1 Bdellovibrionales bacterium | reverse complement strand
GTTGCCGATGTGCTGCAATAACGCGCTCGGCCTGATCGTTCAGGATGCCGGACAATATCGCGTTTCCGCCTTTTGCCAGATGATGGGCTAAATCTGCCGCCATTTCACAGAGCGGATCGGCAAATACATTCGCCATGATAAGAGAATAGGGTTTGTGGGCGCTGACGGCCTGTGGGGCGTAGCCTTTACCGCACACAATCTCGACGAGGGGGTTCAATCGGTTGATCGTGCAATTTTCTTGAGCGATACGGACGGAATCTTCCTCCATGTCCACGCCAAGCGCTTGGCCACCAGTGGCTTTGGCAAAAGCCATCGCCAGAATTCCCGAGCCGCACCCAATGTCCAGCATACGCCATTGTGCGGCATCGTTGCTGCGGGACAGTAAGCCGTCCAAGGCGATCAAGCAGCCACGGGTTGTCGGGTGCTCGCCTGTTCCGAAGGCGCTCGTCGCGTCGATTTGAAGCCCTAAACGCGATGGGGGAACTTGGTCTTTGAAGGCCGCTCCAAACACGGTCCAGCGGGCAATATCTAACGGTTCGAAATTCCCGGCGACTTCTTTGATCCAATCCATGTTGCCAAGAGGGACTATGTCAAAGGGCAGCCCTTTAAGTCGTTTCGCTATTTCTTCCGCGTGTGGGGCGTAAGGTACGATGATTTCAAGGATATGCGTGTCTTCTTCATCTGTTAACAAAGAGGAGACGGCAAGCGCTTCGTCGGCAAAAGCTTCTTCGATCGCGGCTTCGTGTGCCGTCGGGCAGGTGATTTTAAGGGCGTAGAGTTCATCTGTATTCGGCATGACTTGGATTCTTCTTTTTCGTGTTTTTAGTGGGAAAACATGACTTCTTTGCGGCAAAAAGGCCGTTAACTATAATGATTCATTGACGTCAGCCCCTCTCTTGGCGTACTTCCTAAGTATGGAAAAGGGCTGTTTTTTATGTCTTTTGTTCTTTTTCCGGTCGCGGTCCGTAACAAAACAAAAGTGATTTTATCATGCAGCATTTGAACCCCTACCGTTTTTACGAGCTTGCTTCAAGGCTTCATGCGTTGTTCAGCTCTACATCGTCGCGCGTAAGCGATATGTTCGGCCCCATTACCGAGGCCCAAGCTATGCTCGACGGTTGGATTAAAGGCGATCCTTATACGCTCGAGACGTCCAAAGCCGACGCTGAACGTCTTTTGACCAAGCTCGGCAATCTTTTCAATAAATATTATATTGATCAACATAGTAAGCAACTGCGCGTGCCGACCGGCGAAGATCGTATTGATGCGCAGGAATTGACGCTTCTTTACGGCTTGCTTGAGAAGTTTGAGCATGCTTTGGCGGCTGAACTGACCTATGCGCCGACCTATCTGGCTGGTAAGCGCGGTATCTATTCCACCTATGACCTGATCCAAAACGCGCAGGAGTGTTTTTCACAAGACATGCGGCGCGATATGCCCGAAGCTTCTATGCGCGAGTTTAACACGGCGGGGCGCGCTTTGGCTTTTGGTTTGGGAACGGCGGCGGGCGTGCATTTGCTCCGTGCGGTCGAGCTTGTGCTTAAAAAATATTATGAAACTTTTTCCGGGACGATCGTGACGAAAAACGAGCGGACCTATAGCATTTACCTCAAACGTCTGGCTGCTTTGTCCGAAGAAGAGGGGATGGATTTCCGTCCCGACAAGCGTCTGTTGCAGCTTTTGGCTCAGATCAAGGAGCATTATCGTAATCCGCTGACCAATCCGGAAACTAATATTACGGTCGAGCAAGCGACTTCCTTGTTCGGTTTGGCCACGGCGGCTATGACCTTGATGACCGAACAGGTTGTTGCCTATTTGGCGCGTCAAGAGGGCAACGTCGCCGAAGCCGCCGACGAAATCGAGGAAGAAGAGATTGCCATGGATATGGATAGCTCCGCTCAGCAGGCGCATGACGCGCTGAGCGACGTTGCCAAAGCAGCCGAAGAGGAAACCAAGCCCGAAGGCGTTAAAGAAGAACCGGCTAAAGGCAAGAAAAGCAAAGCTGGGTAGCTTTTAATTGTTTGAAATAGGTATTTTAGAAAAGTGCATAGCAACAAGATATTAAAAGAACGTACCGCTTTTATTGTCGGCGGGGCTTTATGGGCCCGTGAGTTACTTCCTTACATTGAAGCTTTTGAGAACGTCGCGACGGAGACGGTAGGAATTCATGTCTATCGCGACTACATGGCCGTCAATTCTAAGAGCGCCGTAGAGGAATGTTTAGCGTCCTCGCCAAACGATCTTTTGGGCGTTCAGGAACGTTTTGCCAGAAATCCGTTGTTCGCTCAGGAAATGGCTCAGGCCGCGGCTCAAGAGGGACCGATTAACTTGGTGCCCCTTCTCAAAACGATAACCTCGCGCAATGCTAAGGCTCCGGAAACGGACACGCCGGTTAGTGCCGTTGTGGTTCTAGGGCGTCATTTTTCTCCGATTGACACGATGGCTGCGGACGTTTTGGCGCTTAAAAATCGTGTCCGAGAACAGGGGATTCGTCTTTTTCTTTTTACTATGCCTAATGAGACGGGGGACCTGCTTTCTAAAAATGCGCATACCTATCAGCAGAAGCTTACGCAACTTCGAAGAATTGCAGAGTTTCGGTCAGTAGCCAAGCTGTTCGGGGGCGTGACAAGCCATTTTGACGCTACAACTTTGCGTGATCTTTTAGTCATTGCCGGAGTATATGCTCACGATTTTAGTCGCCATTCCGTTTTCGGACCAGAGCCTTTGCAGCGTACCTATAGAAGTCTAGAGGAGATTGATTGGTTGGCGTTTGAAAAGGTGGAGAAGGCGCGGGGCCAGATCGTGGAAACAATCCGTGCCGCAGCACGCGGGAGCGGAGATTTCTCCCCGAAAGAGAAAATGGCTATCAACTCGCTTGTGACTATAGGTCGATTTAGACGGGTGTGTGAGAAAGCGTACCCTCTTTCCCTCCCGGCTACTGGGGAAGATGTCGAGCCTCATCCGCCAACAAAATGGGGATCCCTTCTCGAATGGGGTAGGCAAGTTTTGCGGCAGGGCTAATAAGTTCCTGCCTTTCCGCATCATAGCGCAGCTCCCCTTGCGTGAGCGGGCAAACCAGCATCTCAAGCAGTTTCGGACTGGTTTGTCGTTTGAGGGGCAGCGCTTTTTCGTTCATGGTTTATTGCTTCATCTTTTCGTGCAGCAGGGTTGTGCTGTGGCCTTCCAACAGTTTAGCCAGTAACGTCTGGCCGCCCCAGCTTTGGACAAAGTCCGATCCTACGCTTGTTTCAACCGTATAATTCGCGCCTTTAATCAGGACCATCGGTCGGGTTGTCTTGATAAGCTCGACGGGCGTGTCCTCGTTAAAGATAACAACGATGTCAACCGCTGCCATCGACGCCAAAACCGCCGCGCGTGCTTGCTGATTTTGGAGCGGATATTTTTCGCCTTTTAGGCGTTTAACGGACGCGTCGCTGTTGATCCCGACCACCAGTTTGTCGCAGGAGGCTTTGGCTTCATGCAGCAGGGAAAGGTGACCCGGATGAAGAAGGTCGAAGACTCCATTGGTAAAACCGACCTTAAGGCCCATTTTGCGCCACCGTTCGCAGGCTTCCGTCGCTTGCTCCGGCGTGACAATTTTTTCCTCGCTTAGGCGCGATTGGTTCTGTTGCAGCTCTTTGGCGAGTTCTTGTAGGGAGACGGAAGCAGTGCCGACCTTGCTGACGACAATCGACCCGGCAACATTGGCCAGAGCCGCACTGTCTTCCAAGGATAATCCTGCCGCCATGCAAAGCGCCAGCGTTGCGACAACCGTGTCGCCTGCGCCTGAAACATCGAAGACTTCGCGCGGCATGGCTTGGAAATGGTGCGCGGGTTGGTCCTTCATGATAAGGCATACGCCGTCACTGCTGAGCTTGGCCAAGACGCCTTCAAGATTATGTTCGGCGATCAAATGTCGAGCGGCATTTTCTGCATCCGATACGTTACGGATCGTCATACCGGTTGCTTCCGCGAGTTCCTTGCGGTTGGGCGTCAGGATAAAGGCCCCGTTATATTTTGAGAAGTCGCGGCCTTTCGGGTCGATGATGACTTTTTTGTTGTTTTCCTTAGCCAACGCCAAGGTTTCCCTGATGACTTTGTCGGTCAGTACGCCTTTGGCATAGTCGGACAGGATGATGATGTCGCAGGCCGTCAAGGCATTGCGAATCCGCACGAGCATTTGCTCTTCGATCGAGTCGGAAAGGGCGTGGGAAACCTCGCGGTCCGAACGCAAAAGCTGCTGCCCATCGGCGACAAAGCGCGTTTTGATCGTGGTCGGTCGCGCATTGTCCGTGATGAGGTAAGAGACGACTTGTTCCATGCCGGAGATTTGTTCGGACAGGTCGTATCCCGCCTGATCGTGGCCGATAACGCTCAGAATATCGACGTGACCGCCGAGCGTTACAATGTTCTGTACGACATTACCACAGCCGCCAAGCGAGATTTCTTCCCGCTCCAAACGTAAAACGGGAATGGGCGCTTCCGGCGAAATGCGCTCGACATGGCCATAGACAAAACGGTCCAGCATAATGTCCCCGATGCACAGGACGCTGTGTTCTTTGATTTTTTCGAGCTGTGGTCGAAGATGTGCGTACATTTAATAAGGCCGTGTTGGTTAGATGTAAGGGTCCATTTTTTCAAGGAAGTCTTGAACATAGCGTCGTATGCCCTCTTCAAGGGAGGTAAACGCCGCCGTATAGCCGACCTTGCGCAATTTGCTCATGTCTGCCTGCGTGAAATACTGGTATTTGCCACGCAGTTCAACCGGCATGTCGCGATAGGCGATCTTGGGCTCCGTCCCTGCGGCGACGTAAACCGCTTTGGCGAGGTCGGCGAAGCTGCGGGCCTGCCCGGTGCCCATGTTGAATAATCCGTTGATTTCTGGGTGGTCGTACATCCACAAAAACACGTCCACGCAATCGCCGATCCACACGAAGTCGCGCAATTGCCCGCCGTCCGCATAGTCGGGATGGTGCGATTTAAAAAGGGAGAAGGTTTCTTTCCGCTTCGCATAAGGGAAAATCTGGTGAACGACCGAGCGCATACTGCCCTTGTGATATTCATTCGGGCCATAGACGTTGAAGAATTTGAATCCGACACACTGTTTCGGGCCTTTTAAGCCGTGGGCTTTTTGCTGAGCGATCCAACGGTCAAACAGATGCTTGCTCCAGCCATAGGCGTTAAGTGGCTGGTATTTGGCGAGCCCTTCGATGGTTTCGTCGTCGGTAAAACCCTTTGTCCCGTCGCCATAGGTCGCGGCGGAGGAGGCGTAAAGCAACCGCGCGTCATGATCCTGACACCACAGCCACAGATCGCGGCTGAGCCGGAAGTTATTTTCCGCGATGGCGTCGCCGTCTTTTTCCGTTGTAGCGGAGATGGCTCCGAGATGGAAAACCGCTTCAATTTCATCGGCGTTGGCAGATCGG
>JBFWLD010000153.1:0-5496 GCA_050252315.1 Bdellovibrionales bacterium | reverse complement strand
AGCAATTTGTTGGGTGAAGTTTGATCTGGCGATTCGGCCTCGGTCAAGATAGAAAAGACAGAGCATTCTTTCGCCCTTTTTTCATGCAAGGCCCCACTATGATCATGTCTCCTGCTCAGCAACATCCCGTTCCTGCCGTTTATGATGTGTGCACCATCGGCAACGCGATGGTCGATATTATCGCCGATTGTGACGACACGTTTTTGTCGTCTTACGGCGTGATTAAGGGCGCGATGAATTTGGTGGATGAGGCGCGCATCGACTTTTTGTACGATCATATCGGGCCTAGTTTGGAAATGTCCGGGGGGTCTGCGGCTAATACGGCGGCTGGGATTGCGGCGTTGGGCGGGCAGCCTTGTTATATCGGCAAAGTACGCGATGATCCGTTCGGCATCATTTTTGCGCATGATATGCGGGCTTCGGGCGTTCATTACCAAACGCAGCTTGCGACGGAAGGCTCTTCGACGGGCCGTTGCTTGGTTCTTGTTACGCCGGATTCGCAACGAAGCATGAATACCTATCTGGGGATTTGCGCGGACCTTAGCGCCGATGATATTGATCCGCAACTTGTAGCGAATGCGCAGATTACCTATTTGGAAGGTTATTTGTTCGACAAGCCTAAGGCGCAAGAGGCCTTTTACGTTGCCGCAGGTCTTGTGCACGAGGCCGGTCGGCAGTTAGCGTTGACCTTGTCCGATACGTTTTGCGTTGACCGCCATCGCAGCGGTTTTCTTGATTTAGTGAAAAATCAGGTGGACATTCTGATCGCCAACGAGTTTGAACTGATGAGCCTGTTTCAGGTTTCTTCGTTTGAGGAAGCTATGTCTGCCGCGCGAGGGTGTTGTGATCTTGTCGTCGGTACGCGTAGCGAAAAGGGAGCGGTTATTTTAGCCGGAGACGATAGCTTTATTATCGCCGCCGAACCGCCGCCACAATTGCGCGATTCAACCGGGGCTGGCGATCTGTTTGCCTCCGGATTCCTTTACGGCGTGACGCATGGGAAAGACGTGCCCGTCAGCGGTCGGATCGGCGCGATTGTTGCTTCGGAAGCGATTAGTCATTACGGCCCGCGTCCGCAAAGCGATTTAAAGGCCTTGCTTGACTCTAAAGGAATATAGGGGAACGATCGTGTTTCTACGTTTTTCGCCGTTTCTTTTTATAGGGCTTTTGCTTATCAGCGCTATATTGCCGAACGGAAAGGTTTGGGCTGCATCAAAAGAGAAAAGCCCATCGAATGCTTTTTTAGAAGTTTCGTCTTTGAACGTTCATGCCGATGCGCCGAAAGCGGAACTATGTCTCAGCCTTTCCAAAGAGATTAATGTTTCAGACAAAGATTTTCTTTTAACGACGTTGGAAGTAAGACAGGACGGCAAAAAAATAAAACTCGCCGCTACGGATTTGAGCGTGACGCCGCAGGATATTTGCGTGCAAAATTTGCAGCATCGCCGAACCTATACGATCACGCTTCGAAGGTTGAAAAGCGCTAACGGCGCCCGCTTGCCGCGTAAATATACGGCGGTGGCGACTATTCCGGACCGTAAGCCTGTCCTGACCTTTACCGGGGACAGCCGCCGCTTGGCTTTCCCCCGGCACAGGCAGGAGCCTAAGGGAGAGAGAAGCAAACAGGATCTAGCCAAGGTCGAGCAAGCCCATGTATTGCGTTCTGTCAATGTATCGGCGACTCATCTGACGTTGTACAAGATTGCCGATCTCGCCCTTTTTCCTCAGGCGTGGCAGCAATTCCGGCAGATGAATTTGTCGCCCTCCGAAAGCCGCTATTTCAGCAAGGAGAAAGGGAAAATCGTTTTTGAAAGCGATCTTGTTTTTGGGGACGCTCCCAATCAGGATCAAACGCTGATCGCCCCCTTGCCGGAAGAGAAAAATTTATCCCCCGGCCTTTATTATTTGGCGGCTACACCACGCGGTAAAGAAGGGAGCAATCCGGGACTTTTTGCCGGGCAATGGTTTTTGGTTTCCGATTTATATGTAACAACGATGCGGATTCAAGACGGTCTTATGTTTTTTGCCTCTTTGGGGAAAAATCAACATCCTGCGGCCAAAGACGAGGTCACGGTTGCCGCGTTGGATAAGGACGGTCAGGTTTTAGGACAGGCCCGGACGCGCGAAGACGGCTCCATTTTCGTGCCGTTGAACGCTCAGGAGCTTGAGCGGGTGGCTGTTGTTGCCGGTCAAACAGCGGCAGGCGACGTGGACTTATACGAAGTTGGTTCTGACCGTACGGTTTTGACTGGCGGCACGTTGCTGATCCCCCATATGGAAACCGACAAGCCGATTTATCGGTCGGGGACGAAGGCTTATTTTATAGTACGCGCCGAAAATGCCAATGGCGATGTTCAGAAAATCGGCGAAAGCCTTGTGCAGCTAAAATCTCCGGACCAGCGTCTTTACGCTCAGCAGAAACTTCCCGCTCAGAAGATGGGGCAGGTCCGTGTGTCTTTGCCGTTGCCCTTTTTGGGCGTAAGGCGAACTTGGCAGGCGCAATGGACTTTGCCAGATGGAACCCTTTTAGCTTCTACGCCGGTTGTTATTTCGCCACGCGGAGAAGAGGGGCGTGTCTCGCTTGATTTGTCGGGATCCGACGTTGATTTTAAGGCTTCGGGAATTGTAACGGTTCGCGCTTTGGATGAGGCCTTGAAGCCGTTGGCCTATAAAAACGGCATCCTCACGGTTCATTCGGCGCGGCCCGAAATTAAAGGATGGAAGAGTTTTCGGTTTGGCGACGTGACGGCAACTCGGGGAGGAGAAATCCAATCTTTTCCGTTTATGACCGACAGCGCGGGAACGGCCAAAGTTTCCCTTTCTTTTTCGTCGGAGCAAAAAGCGCAAAGCCTCGGTCTTGACGGGGTAAGCCTGATGGCTGAAATGGAAAGCGGCAGCCGTTCCGTTCCGCTGATTGTGCCGGTCCGCACGAGAAGTGATGCGCTTATCGGGATTAAGCCCTTGTTTGACGGATACTCTTTTCCTGAAAATAGCGCGGCTCGATTCGAGGTGATTGCTGTAGATCGAACAGGCCACCGCCGCGCCGTGAATGGCCTTTCCTATTTGATTTATGAGGAAGGCAGAAGTTTTGAATGGCTACCTTCCGAGGGGCATTGGGACTACACACGTCGTCCCAATCATCGGCGTATCGGCGGCGGAAACCTCTCCATTCCGGCGAACAAGCCTGCATCAATTCGGTGGCCCGTGACGGCCGGGCATTATATTTTGGACATCACAAACGCGTCGGGCGACGTTTTGGCGCGTTATGATTTCGATGCAGGTCGCCGGGACGCACGCATTGTCAAAAATGATTTGCAACGTCTGCATTTTGAACAGGACGCGCCCATTTTAGAGATGAATGCGCCGAACAAGATCAAGCTTTTTCTCTCCGCGCCCGCCATTGTTTCCATTTTGGTGACGGATCGAAAGGTCCTTCAGACCCTTCATCAGCCGATGAAAGAAGGCGTGAATGAAATCACGCTAACGCCGTCGGCGGCGTGGGGGAATCAGGTTCAGGTGCGAGCCGAGGCGCTTTTTGAACAATCTGTGGAACCTGTTGTCGCCCAGCAAAAAATGACGATACATTCTCCGGCCAATGATTTGAGTGTGAACGCTTCCATTCCGCCGTTTTTTACCGCCGGACAGAAAGTCTCGGTGTCGGCGCATATTCAAAAATACCAAAAAGCTTTACCCGTTTTTGTCAGTGTGCTTGCGGAGATGCAGGCCTCGGATGGACAAGCCTTAGCCCCGGTTTTGCTGGATCGGTTACCTGTTCGCCCGGATGGTAAGATCGAGATACCTCTTTCCTTGCCTTCCTTTGAAGGGGCTGTTTCTCTTACCCTTACCGCATGGAACGATCGTCAACGCGGCAAGCTGGCTGTGACGGTTCCGGTGCATGCTCCCTTGGCCGTGGCAGGGGACTTGCCTGTTTTTGTTCATCAAGACGATAAAATCGGATTTAGCGTTCGTCTGACAAACTACAGTGCGCCTTCGGGGACGTATCGTTACACCATCACCTTGCCGGATGGGATAAGTTTCTCCACGCCGGTGCAGGGGCGTTTAAAATTAGCTAAAGGCCAGTCTCAAATCCTGTCCGGTCAGCTCTCTATCAAAGGACAGGTCGAAGGCCCCCTCCTTTTGGAACTTTTCGGTAAAAGCGGTGTTGTCCTTCGCCGCGCCTGGCCACTTTATGCGGCGGGAAAAGGGATCGGAAGCCGGACGGAAACCCTTACCTTCGTTAAGCCGGATCAGGAGGCTTTGCCGGAGACTCTGTCCGCTAAGACAGGTCAAAGCGGCGTGGCGCTTGTTTCGCCTTTGCCCATGAAATATGTCCTGCAAATGCTGGCTCAGATTGCCCAAAGCGAGCCGCAGACAACCGGTGAATTGGCCCAGTGGCTTCTTGTCATGCAGACGTGGTCGACTGTGATCGAACAAGCAGGACTGATGAACTCAGCGCAACGTCTGGCTTTGATTGATTTCCGGCTTCGCGATCATTTGCACCGTCAAAATGAAGATGGTGGTTTCGCCGCTATGCGCGCGGGCGATCCCAGCGATTTAACCAGCACGGCGATTGCGTTGAAGGCAATCCCGGCAGCGCAAAAGGAAGTCGCGGATTATGCCGCGGCATGGCTGGCTTTGCGGTTGCAAAATACATGGTTTGACGAGAAGGAACGCACTCCACGCGCCTTCGCTTTTGAGACGTTGGCCTCTTTGAACAAGGCGGATATTTCCGCTTTGCGCTATTTCGCGGAAACCAGCCGGTCCAAGGTGTTGCCGCCGGACGCCCAGGCAGCCTTGGCCCATGCGTTGTTGATGGCCGGGGATGAGGTTGCGGCCAAGCCGTGGATCGAGCGCGCTCAAGATTCCTTAGAAAATGACCAGAATCTTCGCCTGATTACGTCTTGGCATGCGCTTTCTTTTCTGGCTTCTAATGATAAAACTTCATTTGAAGATCTCTATAAATATCTGCCGAAACAGGATGCCGTTCCCGAAGCCGTACCACTTAAGGTCGCGGTTGAGCGGATGAAAGCTCTTTATGAAATCAATCAGAGAGCAGGCTCATGGCGGGCGATTTTAAACGGTAAGGAAGAAAAACATTTCGGCGTTATGGTGCTGCCTTTGGCTGCGCAAGGGGTCCCGTCTTTGACGAATAAATCATCCCGACCGCTTGTTATCACGCAAAGCCGTGTGCCCGATAATAGCGCCTCCAAAGAGAAGCCTGTTATCGACGGGGCGATCTCCACAAGGGTGACGACGCAATTATATGACACGGAAGGCCGGGTTATCGAAAAGGGGGCGACGCTTAAGGTCGGAAAAATTTATTTTCTGCTTTTTTCCGTTTCCTATGATCGGATTCAGTCGGCTCCGCTTGCCGTGCATGTCGCCTTTCCTATAACTTCTGCCTATGCCTTTTCCGCTCCGGTTCAAGGGAGTGCTCAGGCGATCCGGACGCTTTATCCGTGGACGCCCGATACGTTGAACGATTTAACCGGCGTG
>JBFWLD010000152.1:0-5514 GCA_050252315.1 Bdellovibrionales bacterium | reverse complement strand
CGAAAATACCCTGCGCCGCCGCACTTTTGCGATCATCGCGCACCCGGACGCGGGCAAAACGACCCTGACGGAAAAGCTGCTGCTTTTCGGCGGCGCGATCCAAATGGCGGGCGCGGTCAAGGCGCGTGGCGAGCAAAGACGCGCACGCTCGGACTGGATGAAGGTGGAGCGCGAACGCGGCATCTCGGTCACAGCCTCGGTCATGAGCTTCGACTACGCCGACCGCTCCTTTAATCTGGTGGACACGCCGGGACACGAAGATTTCTCGGAAGACACCTACCGCACGCTCACAGCCGTGGACAGCGCAGTCATGGTCATCGACGGCGCAAAAGGCATTGAAAGCCAAACGCGAAAATTATTCGAAGTCTGCCGCCTACGCGACGTACCGATCATCACCTTCGTGAATAAAATGGACCGCGAGTCCCGCGACCCGTTTGATTTGATGAGCGAGATTGAAGAAACGCTGGCGCTCGACGTCACACCGGCCAGTTGGCCGATCGGGTCGGGCATAGATTTCAAAGGCTGCTACGACCTCATCAACGACCGGCTGATCTTGCTGGACAAATCCGACCGCCATCGCCTAACCGAAGGGCTTGCCTGCGAAGGCTTGTCCGACCCCAAAATCGACGAGCATCTTGGCGCGGCAACCGCCGCCAAATTGCGCGAGGATGTCGAACTCGCCCGCGGCCTGTGCAAACCGTTCGACCGTCAGGCCTATCTTGAAGGCCACCTAACGCCGATCTATTTCGGCAGCGCCTTTTATAATTTCGGAGTCAAAGAACTACTGCTGGGCCTTGGCGACAACGCCCCCAGCCCGCGCCCGCAAAAAGCGGACACGCGCACGATCGACCCGACCGAAAATAAAGTCACAGGCTTTGTCTTTAAAGTGCAAGCCAATATGGACCCGAACCACCGCGACCGCATCGCCTTTGTGCGCCTATGTTCCGGCCACTTCAAACGCGGCATGAAACTCTTTCACACCCGTAGCGGCAAAATGATGGCCATCAACAACGCCGTTCTGTTTTTGGCGCGGGACCGCGAATTGGCCGAAGACGCGTTTGCAGGCGACATCATGGGCATCCCGAACCACGGAGCCTTGCGCATCGGCGACAGCCTAACCGAAGGCGAAGCCCTAAACTTTGTCGGCGTACCGAGCTTCGCGCCGGAACTATTGCAACGCGTGCATATCGGCGACCCGATGAAGGTCAAACACATCCGCCGGGCGCTGGAACATTTCGCCGAAGAAGGCGCAAGTCAGGTCTTCAAACCGCTGACTGGCGCGGATTGGATCGTCGGCGTGGTCGGCCCGCTTCAATTCGAAGTTCTGGCCGCCCGCATCGCAGCAGAGTACGGCCTGCCCGCGAATTTTGAATCCGCCGGAATCGACGCGGCCCGCTGGGTGGAATCCGAGAACAAGGAAGCCCTTAAAAAATTCACAGATGAAAATCGAAGTGCTTTGGCCGAAGACCATGACGGAGCCCTCGTCTTCCTTGCGCGCAATGCGTGGCATCTCAACCGCGCGCAGGAGGAAAACCCGGAACTCCGCTTCCTCAAAACGCGCGAACAGCACCGAAGCTAACCACCCCAAGCTTCCCCGCGCCAACTCTCTCCACCCCTGCCCCCCCTACTCTTCCGCGCCCGCTCTCTCACCCCCGGGCTATAGTTGTTTTAATTAAGAATGAAACATAGGCGAAAAGTGTCTTTTAACGAGGGCAGGCGCGTAAGCGTACACTTAGTACGTGCGCAGCCGCTCCGATGTCAAAAGGCAGTTTGCAGCTTTAGTCGAACAGATTTATTTCTGTACGAAGCGTGAGCGACGACGCGTAGCCTAATCTACGCGAAGAGCGAAACAACGACGTACAGGTATAAATCTGGAAGACTACATGTTTCATTCTTAAGTGAAAGGACTATCCCCATACTCCCCCGCCCTCCAATTCAAAAACCACCCCCCAACGTCTTTGAGCAAAACTTTTCCCAAGAGCGATGACCTTATGGGATCGTAATGCCTAACAAAAACACCGTCATCCCGTTGTAAACCGGGATCCAGGCCCGAACCCAAAACATCATCCAAGGCCGTGGGTCTTATGCGGAATCCAGCCCGTCCATTCCATACAGCCCCCACCATTCCATTGAAGAACCCATCCCCCGCCGTTTGTCATCCCCCGCTCACCCCTTTTTCAGGGGCGATCCGGAATCCCATTTGGTTTTATTTTTGTATCTTACTTTGATCGCCGGTCCTTTGCTTAAATCGTTTTTGCTTTGTTGATTGGATTTACTTCCCATCCCCCGCCGTTTGTGCAGGCCCACCACCCTCAACGTTTCTTCCTACACTCCACCCTTTGTGCAGACCCACCACCCGCCCCTTGCGGGAGGGTCGAAAAAGCTTTAGCTTTTTCGGGGAGGGGTCCCGTCCATTATCTGCCCCCCCCTATCCACCTTAAGAACCATCCCCAAAAATCACGAAAGCCAAGCTATGCCCCCATATCCCAACCAACAAAAAGACAAAGAAAAAGGCGCAACCTCCATTGAGTACGCGCTGATCGCCGGGATTTTGACAACAGCCATCGCCGCCACCCTCTACTTGCTCGGAGGCAATCTTACTGGCCGGTTTGAATCCATAGTCAGCTATTTTAAGTAGGTTACACCTGTTTAAAAACCAGTCCGCGAAATTTGTCATTTCGTGGCACGCTTTAGGCGCGGCTCTGTAGCCCCCCCATTAAAGAACCTAACGCCCAACGTCTATCATTCCGGATGCCCCTTTTTTCAGGGGCGATCCGGAATCCCATTTTTTTATTTTTGCATTTTAGTTTGATCGCTTGTTTTTTGATCGGGTTTACTTCCCATACCACGCCTTTTGTGCAGGCCTAACCACCCTCCCCTTGCGGGAGGGTCGAAAATGCCAAGGCATTTTCGGGGAGGGGTCCTCGCCAAATCCCCTTCCCTTTCGGGAATGGCGCGCCTTTTCCTTTGGCGGAAAAGGCTTTCTTTTTTATAGATCAGATTCACGTCGTCAGGCTGGCGGCTAAAGCCGCGAGCCTGACGACGATCTGATCTATTTCTTCTCCACAATCGTCTGTTCCCCTCGCTTAGCCGTCCACCCATCAGCCTCACGATCACCATAAACCGCCATGCCCGGCAAATCATACGTCAAAACATCCAACATCTTCTGAGCAACCGGACGCAACGACCCATGCACGGTCTTGCCGGAACGCAACTCACCGACATAAGCCGTCTCCGGCACGGAATAAGCAACATGCACCATGGCCTGCACGCCCATAGGATAGTAATACATATTCAGATGCGGCGAAGCCGCCCCGCCCAGCGTGTCCACAGCCTGAAGCTGCGCCGCAATATCGGCCTGAAGCTGAGCAAAATCAGCCGCTGACAAAAGCTGCTCAAATTGCGCCAAATACCAAGGATGCAGCCCAAAACGCCCATCTATCAAAGGAATCTGACACACGCCGTTGCGGTGTCGCTGAATATCGCGAAAACTCCCGAAATCCAAAAGGAAGATAAAATTGTATTTGCCGTAGGATTCCAACCGCCACGGCAAAGGGGCCCCCTTAGGCCGTGTCGCCAACAAATTGGACTCCTGATCTCGTAGCCCCTCCAGATCCAAAGCCTCACGCCGAATAACAAGTTCGCCGTCCAAAAGGCTTTTCTTTTCCTCTTCGCTCAAATGAAACCGCCGTTGAATATCATTAGCAGATTCAAAATGACTACGAGCGGCATTGTCGCGCGCGTAAAAATCGCGCGTATCGGCAGTCTCAAGCTCCATATCCTCGGCGCGAAAGCTGTGAGGATATTTCTCCAAAAGCTTTAAATAGACTTCCTTCGCCACATGAGAAACCTCAGGCAAGGGATGATATTTCAACCGGCGCAAATGATCGCGCGCCTGCCGAAGCGAGGTACTCCAACTCAACAAGGTCGTGGTTCCTAAAGGCAACAAACTGCGGGCAATATCGAAAGCCCTAGCACTTAAAGCATTCTGCCAAATCTTTTCGCTCTTATATTCAGCCTGCGAAAAAGGATGCGCAGCCTCAAGCCCGGCAATCAGCTTGGTCAGCGTTGTTTGATAAATCTGTTTCCACTTGTCCTGAATAGCGGCGCTCTCAGCCGAGCCGTAAGGGTCCAAAACTTCCTGCTTGGAGTAATCCAGATAGCGGGTTGAAGCTTCTTGTCCGTTATAAAGAGGAGTCTCCTGAATCGCCTTGGCGACGAGCATAGAAACCTGCTCGACAAAACAAACGGTCTGGCCGCAATCGCCAATCGAGGCATGCCCATACCCGACATAATATTGATCCATAAACTTGCCGCTGCCGACTTTTTTCAGTTTCTCAAGATGCTCGACGACACTGGCGGGCGAGCGCGAATAAAGCGCCTGCAACATCGCCATATCTTCGGGGTGACGATCATCGACAATAAAAATTTCGGCAGTCATCGAATCGGTTCTCCTCTTACAAATAGGCGGCTATTGACCCATAGCCTCCCCCTAAGATCAAGGAAAAACCCCTCGTAAATCAAACAAACTGCAACCGGGGTCCGTTCAAACTCGAAGCCCGCACATAAAGCCGATCCCCCGTCGGCATAGCGATAAGGTTCTCCGGCGTTTTTTGTTGAACGGAAAAAAACTCATGCACCTTCTGTCCAAGGTTTGTTCTCTCAAGCCTTGGAAGCAACGCGTTCATCCCGACATGAATACCATAAATGCAAGGGGCCAACGTGAAAGCTGCCGCCGAAACAGCAAGAGACTTGTTAAACCGACCGGAAACAGCCCCTATTCTTTTACCTGCCAAACAAGAAAAGCCTAAAGAAACGACCGAAGCCCCCAAAATAAGCAAGGAGTGCCGCCAGTCCGCCGTCAAAGAACTCGGCTCCAAATTAAAAGCAGCCTCATAAAGATTATGGACGATCCCTTTGCCCGATGAGGCCGCAACGTTTACGGTACAAAAAGCCGCCGCCGCATAAAAACCAGCCCAAACGCCATTGCCAATAGATCTTCTTATCGCCATTTTTCTCCCTTTTACGAATAACTAGAGCCTTTTTCTGAAAAGGTTGTCGCCCTTTCTATTGCTGGAAAGAAAAGGCTCTAACTCTTTGCTGCCGAGCAGATTCACGCGCTTAGTTTGTCGTCTGAGGACGCCAACCTAATCACGATCTGCGCTAACTCATTGTTGCCGAGCAGATTCACGCGCTTAGTTTGTCGTCTGAGGACGCCAACCTAATCACGATCTGCTCTAGGTTCAGAACTCCTCAAATTAAGAGGCTCTGCGCGAAGATAAAAAACAGTCCTACCACCCTCGACGTTTTCTTCCCATCCCCCACCATTTGTGCAGCCCCACCACCCTCCCCTTGAGGGAGGGTCGAAATCGCTTGCGATTTCGGGGAGGGGTCCGCCCCCAACCGCAAACAAATCCTCCAACCCGTTTCCGTTCCTTCTTTAACAGAACTCTCAAAATTTAAAGAATCCTACCCCTAAGGAAACACATAAAATAATAGTATTTTGATCCTACG
>JBFWLD010000151.1:0-5525 GCA_050252315.1 Bdellovibrionales bacterium | reverse complement strand
TGCCAAAGTCGAACTTGGCCTTGCCAAAGGCAAACATAAAGCGGATAAAAGGGAAGCGATGAAAACGCGTGATTGGCAGCGCGACAAAGCGCGTATCTTACGGGAGAAAAACCGGTAAAAACCTAAGGAAAGGGAAAAGATCATGAAACTGACTTGGCTCGGACATTCCTGCATGTATCTGGAAACCAACGAGACATCTATCCTGATCGACCCCTATATCTCCGGCAATCCGACCTTTCCCATGGCGCAACTCCACCGCGCTAAGGCAGCGGAAAATATCCTTCTCACGCATGGACACGGCGACCATCTCGGCGATGCCGTGGCCTTGGCTCGGGAAGGCAAAGCCAACCTGATCGCCATTTTCGAACTCGCCTTTTATGCCGTCCGCCAAGGGGTTAAACAGGACAATGTCATCGACATGAATATCGGCGGCTATACGGATGTAAAAGGCGCGCGTATCCACATGGTTCAAGCCCTACACAGCAACAGCATCCAAAAGGGCAATGAGTTTCTCTATGGCGGCATGCCCACCGGTTTTGTGATCGAAGCAGATGGCACGACGATCTATTACGCGGGCGATACCGGCCTATTTTCAGACATGAAACTGATACAGGATTTTTACAAACCGACCGTTGCTATGCTCCCCATCGGTAACCGCTACACCATGTCGCCGGAAGCCGCCGCCTATGCCTGCAACACTCTGCTGGATGTCAAAACCGTGATCCCGATGCACTACGGCACCATCCCGCAGCTTACAGAAACAGCCGATTCCTTTAAATCGCTCGTCACGCGGGGGGAAGTTCTAGCCTTGGCCCCGGGCGAGGAAGTTACGATTTAAACGCGCAACCGTCGCTCCGCGCACGCTATGGCATGCGTTTTATTCCTTTCATCTTGTGTCACGGGGATGCCGTTTTAGGATAGGCCTGTTTTTGCCCCTCTCTAAACGAGTCGATCATGTTTGCTTCTGCTTCTTTTCCTGCCATGCGCCTTCGTCGCCTACGGCAATCAAACACTATGCGCGATCTGGTCCGCGAAACAAATCTTTCGATGAACGACCTGATTTATCCTATTTTTGTGGAGGAGGGCGCGGATACGCCACCCCCCATCCCCTCCATGCCCGGTCAGTACCGCATCCCCGAAAAAGGCTTGGCCGAGGAAATCAAGGCCATCGCTGATGACGGCGTCAAAGCCGTGATGCTGTTCGGCGTTTCAAACCATAAAGACGCAACCGGCAGCGATGCCTGTCGCCCCGACGGGCTGCTGGCCCGCATGATCCGAACAAGTAAACAGGCCGTCCCCGACCTTGTCGTCATCGCCGACATCTGCTTTTGCGAATATACGGACCACGGCCATTGCGGGGTGCTAACAGCGGAGGGAACGGTCGATAATGATGCCACGCTCCTCAACTTGGCAAAACAGGCCGTAACCGCAGCGCAAGCCGGGGCCGACATCGTCGCACCTTCCGCCATGATGGACGGGCAAATAGCCGCTATTCGCTCAGCGCTGGACGAGGAAGGGCTCACCATGACTCTGGTGATGGGGTATTCCACCAAATTCGCCTCCGCATTCTATGGCCCGTTTCGTGCGGCGGCAGGGTGCGCCCTCAAAGGCGACCGCAAAGCCTATCAAATGGACCCCCTGAATGGACGCGAAGCCTTACGCGAATCCTTGATGGATGAGGCCGAAGGCGCGGACTTCCTGATGGTCAAACCGGGGCTGCCTTACCTTGATATTCTTACGAAATTACGGGCGCAAACCCTGTTACCAATCGTCGCGTATCAAGTCAGCGGCGAATACGCCATGATTAAATTTGCCGCAGCGGCAGGTGCCATCGACGAAGCCAAGATCGTACACGAAACGCTTGGAGGATTTAAACGCGCGGGCGCGGATTTGATTTTGACCTATTTCGCCCGCGATTTAGGCCGTGCGCAAAGCTTAACCTGACACACATCATGAAAGCCCCATTTGCCGTTTTCGCGGCCACTTCCGGAATTTTTGTAGCCGCCGAACGGATTTTCAGGCCGGAAATAATCCGCGCCGTTAAGGCTGACGCACCCAGCTTGAAGGTCGCCTAAAACGCGCTGCGCCGTCTCAGGATGCGCGGTAAAGGCGTAGGCGGTCAGACCATAGGACGTGTCGTTTGCAAGCGCCAGCGCCTCGTCATACGCGTCAAACGGCACGATGGGCAAAACAGGGCCGAAAACTTCTTCGGACCACACGCGCATGTCGCGTGTGATATTCGTCAAAAGGGTGGGTTCGTACCAAGCGCCGACCAAATCCGCCGGGCGCTTACCGCCACAAACCAACGTCGCGCCTTTGGCGAGGGCGTCTTGAACTTGCTCTTCCAAAACAACAACTTGCCGTTCAGCCACCAACGGTCCCAGATCTGTTTGCGCGTCAAACGGATCGCCAAGTCGCGCTTGCCGCGCCAAGGAGGCGAGGGTTTCGACGCTTTCGTCAAACAGGCTGCGATGTACGATAAGTCGTTTTAAATTATCACAAAATTGGCCTGTATTCGCGAACCGAAAATCGAAAATCTGCTGCCAAAGATCGGTTTTGTCGGCGTCCGCAAAGACGATACCGGGACTGGAGCCGCCCATTTCCAAAACAACCGGAATGCCTTTTTCCGCAGCTTTGACGCGCAAGGCGCGTCCCGTGGCGGAGCTGCCGGTAAAACTAATCAAGTCAATGGGTTGATCGGTCAACATCGCGCCGGATTCTTTACCGCCATGCACGAAGGAAAGCACCCCGTCCGGCAGGTCTGCCAGTGCGCAGAATCCTTCCAACGTCTTGGAAAAAATGGGGATTTCTTCAGAATATTTGACGATAACGCTATTCCCCGCGATCAAGGCCTGCGTGACGCTGAAGGCAAAATTTCCGATAGGGAAATTCCACGCCATAATGCAGGCAACAACGCCCCATGGTTCATAGATGACTTCATGGATCGTGGCATCATCTTCATAGGTTATCTCATTGGAAAGAAAGGAAGAAGCGTGCTTCAAATTCCAGCGAAACTGTGCGATCGCATAATCGGCAAGATCCAGACAAGAGGGATAAGGGCGGCCCATTTCTTGCGCGGTGAGGCGGGACAGGGATTCTTTGTTTTTTTCCATGAGGTCGGCCAGCCGTTCCAGACAGGCGAGGCGATAGGATAACCCCTTGTTATACCATTCATTTTGAGCTTTCTTAGCCCGTTTGACCATGGCAGGGATCGCCCCCAGAGGTGTGGCCGGGACCTCGCCCAAAAGCTGACCATTCGAGGGATTGATGGATCGCAAAAGAGTCATAAAGAACAACCTGTTATTTAGTGGAAAGACGGGCTTTGGCTTCCTGCCAGAGGGTACAAAGTTCGTCGAGGGAGGCGGCTTGAATAGGCTTGTTTTGGGCGGCTAGGGCGGTTTCTATGTATCTGAATCTATTCTCGAATTTACGGTTTGTGGAGCGCAAAGCACGCTCCGGATCCAGCTTCATAAACGTCGCGACGCCGATCACTGCAAATAGCACATCGCCGAGTTCGTCTTCCATCTTTTCTTGAGAGGATGGACCGGTCACTTCGGCTTCAAACTCAGCCAATTCTTCGTGTGTTTTAGCAAGGAAATCAGATACTTGATCCCAATCGAACCCAACACGCGCCGCGCGTTTTTGAATTTTTTGTGCGCGAGTCAAGGCAGGCAGGGCGGTTGACACCCCATCCATAGCGCTAACTATTTGGTTTTCATCAGTATTTTCAGCTTCGCGCTTAGCTGCTTTGTCGGATTCCCAATTTTTCAAAACATCGTCGGGCGTGGACACGCCTTGACGATCGCCGAAAACATGCGGATGGCGCTCAATCAGCTTATCTGCTTGATTTTTCGCGATAATTTCAAGGTCAAACAGGCCTTTTTCCTTGGCCATTTGCGCATGAAAAACAATCTGGAGCAGGAGATCGCCAAGCTCTTCACAGAAGTGCGGCATGTCATTTTGTTCAATTGTTTCAACAACTTCGTAGGCTTCCTCCAGCGTATAAGGGGCGATGGAATGGAAGGTTTGTTGACGGTCCCAAGGACAGCCCGAATGGGGGTCGCGAAGGCGGCGCATAACGTCAACAAGACGGTCGATAGAGGCGGGCATGCGGCGAAAAATCCTTTGAAAAAAAGCGTCCAAAAACGTGCCAAAAACACCGCAAAAAAGCATCAAAACGACGCCTAAAAACGCAAATTTTGCACGATTTCGACGCAGCATACGCCAAAGCGGAATCCATGTGTACCCATTGATTTTCGAAGACGGAAAACGGGAGCGGGCGCATTGGGTTTTTCACTGTTTGTGCGCTTTTCTTTGACTTGGTTTTTGATCTGTTTTTTAAACCCCTAAGCCTTATTTTCCCTTACTGGAATGTCGCATAAGATATATTATGTTAAATGGAGGATGGGAAATTTGATGGATTTGAGCGAGGAGAAGACGACGTTTTGAGGCTCCTTTGGGGGTCGTTTTTGGGGTGCTTTTAGGCCGATTTTAGGGGTGTTTTTGAGGCTTTGGGGGATCGTTTAAAAACGTCCAAAACGGGTCTAATTCGCGTCCAAATGAGCCTAATTCGGGCTCAAAATGCATTATTGCAGGGTGATGTTTCACCCGCCTTTTCCATCGCCCGATTCAGGCCAAAAATCGAGTCTCCAAACGCCCCTTCTAGGTCCCCAAAGGCGATCGTTCGGAAATATAGAAAAAGCGAAACCAAATGGGATTCCGTGTTCGCGCCTAAAGGCGCGCCACGGAATGACAACACGGATGGAGTAACGATACGGTTGGGTATGGCTATAAGAGATACGGTTGGTGTGATACGGTTGTGGGTTAGGTTCTTCAACGATGGCAGGTGTTAGATTTTTCAATGCAGAGATGGTCTGGAATGGAAAGGATGGACCGGGTTGCGCATCAGCCCTACGGATCGGGATAAATATTTTGGGACTGGGCCTGGATCCCGTTTTTCAACGGGATGACGGTTTTTTTGTTACGCCTTTCGATACCATAAGGTCGTCGCTCAGAGGGAGGACGTTTTGCGGGAAGACGTTGGGTGATTGGTTTTTAAATTGGACGGTTTTGGCTTTTCTTTTTTTGGTGAGAGTGGGATGACGTTAGCGGAAGAGCCCAAATCCCAACGCTTCAAGCGTGAGGAGTATATACAGAGTATATACATTGGAACAACATGCATTGTATTAAAAAACCAAATGGGATTCCGTGTTCGCGCCTAAAGGCGCGCCACGGAATGACAACACGGATGGAGTAACGATACGGTTGGGCACGGCTATAAGAGATACGGTTGGGGTGATACGGTTGTGGGTTAGGTTCTTCAACGATGGCAGGTGTTAGATTCTTTAATGGAAAGGATGGACCGGGTTGCGCATCGGCCCGCGGATTAGGATAAATGTTTTGGGACTGGGCCTGGATCCCGTTTTTCAACGGGATGACGGTTTTTTTGTTACGCCTTTCGATACCATAAGGTCGTCGCTCAGAGGGAGGACGTTTTGCGGGAAGACGTTGGGTGATTGGTTTTT
>JBFWLD010000150.1:0-5529 GCA_050252315.1 Bdellovibrionales bacterium | reverse complement strand
GCTGGAACATGGCTTGCCATGACGGGCCTGAGCCTTTTTCTTATGGTCCCCAATGCGAGGATGCTTGGAGGGATCCTTACTGCCGTTGGTTTGGTTGGTGAAGAGGCTGGGAGTCACATTGCGCGTGGAAAAATGCCCGGTCCTTTTGCGTGGACCCGACATTTCGTTCCCCGGCCCTAAGAGCTTTGCTGTTGCCTATTTTTTAGGCAAATGCTAGTTTAAAGAACGGAAAATGGCCAAAAGCACAGACCGTCATTCCGGAGCCCTTTTCTTGCGTTCCTCAAAGGGAACGAAAGAAAAGGGAGTCCGGAATCCGGTTTTTCTTTTTAAAAAAAGATCGCCTCTGTCCTTGTGAATGAAAAGGCAAGCCCTTTCCACTTGTCATTCCGTGACGCGCCTTGGCGCGAACCCGGAAGCTCCTTTGGTTTACTCATAAAGACAAGCGATGTTGGATACGCAAGCCCCCCTTCGAACAAAGCCACTTACGCCCCTTCATCTGGGCAAGGAGATCATTGAAACGCCGGTGATCCTTGCGCCGATGGCGGGGATCACGGACGCGCCGTTCCGCCGTCTTGTCCGCCGGTTCGGAGCAGGCTTGGTCGTGTCGGAGATGATCGCCAGCCAAGCCATGATCCGCGAAGTCCGCAAGACCATGCAGATGATTAAACCAGCGGACGAGGGCGACGTGCTGACGGTCCAACTTGCGGGCAGCGATCCACAGGTCATGGCGGAAGCCGCGCGTCTCAATGCGGATCGCGGGGCGCGTATCATTGACATCAATTTCGGATGCCCGGCCAAAAAGATCGTGAGCGGCGAAGCTGGATCAGCCCTGATGCGCGATGAAGTCAAAGCCGCCAAAATCCTCGAAGCCGTGGTCAAGGCTGTGCATCTTCCGGTAACGCTTAAAATGCGGCTGGGGTGGAGCGCGGAAACCATGAACGCGCCGCGCCTTGCGAAAATAGCCGAAGAAAGCGGAATTTGTATGGTCACGGTCCATGGCCGCACGCGCCAGCAATTTTATAACGGCACGGCGAATTGGTCGCTGATCCGTCCCGTGAAAGAATCCGTCTCCATTCCGGTCATTGCGAACGGCGACATCAAAACCGAAACTGACGTTCTTGAAGCCTTGTCCCAGTCCGGCGCAGACGGGATCATGATTGGACGCGGCACCTATGGGCGTCCGTGGCTTTTGCGCCAGATGATGGACTTCCTGCAAACCGGCCAAAAATCGCCCGACCCGTCGCTCGAAGACATCTATCGCATCGTGCTTGGTCATTTCGAGGATATGCTGGAAACCTACGGTGACTATTCCGGTCTGCGCAACGCGCGTAAACATATGGGCTGGTACAGCCACGGCCTGCCGCAAGCCTCCGCCTTTCGCGCCGCAATCAATCACGCCGATGACGTTCCCCAAGCCCGCGAACTGATTCACGCCTTTTTCTCCCGCCTTCTGGATGCCAAGAGGATCGAAAATGGAGAAAAGATTTAAAGAGCCGATTGTAAAGGCGGAATTACCCTCCCCCTGCGGGAGGGTCGAAAAGGCCTCGGCCTTTTCGGGGAGGGGTCAACCTTCCTCAGAACCTAAAACCGGCCTATCCGCCTCGGTCGAAGCCCATCTCACGACCTATTTCAAAGCGCTGGAAGACGATCTGCCGGACACGGGCCTCTATGCGCGTATCCTTCAAGAAGTCGAAGAGCCTCTGTTGCGTATGGTTCTGGACCTTTGCAACGGAAACCAGTTGCGCGCCGCCGCCGTACTGGGGCTTAATCGCAATACGCTTCGTAAAAAGATTCGGGCTTGCGGCCTGATGCCTGAAAAAGCCGCTCAGAAACGGAAGAGGGGAACGTGAAAACCTTACTGTCGCCGTCCGCAGCCTTCGGGTGGATGAAACAACCTTCTTTGCGCGACAAGCTGGCGTTATTTTTGTCGGTTGCAGCCATTTTGCTTGGCGCAGCGACTTATGCGGCCCTGACCCGCACGCCTTTTTTCGGCAGCGATCCGACGACGGTTACGGTTTTTCTTTCCCTTGATCTGGCGGTTCTGCTGTCGCTGGGCGCACTGGTAACCCTAAGGATCCAAAGCATTTGGGCCAAACATCGTAAGGATCAGGCCGCCTCGCGCCTTCATATCCGCGTGGTGTCGGTGTTCACGATGCTGGCCGCAGCCCCCGCTTTATTGGTCGCGATGTTCGCGGCGGTTTTTTTCTATTTCGGCGTAGAGGCGTGGTTTTCTGACCGTGTGCGAACGGCGCTGGATGAATCGCAAGAAGTCGCGCAGGCCTACCTTAAAGAGCATCAACAAGTATTACGCGCGGATGCGCTGGCCATGGCGAACGATTTAAACCGCCAAGCGGTGCGCCTTTCCGAAGACCCGGTTTTGCTGGCCCAAGCCGTGTCCGCGCAAGCCTATCTGCGGTCCCTGACAGAGGTCATTGTCTTTGACGGCTCGGGTAAAATCCTTGCGCGTTCGGGCCTGACCTTCGCCTTGTCGTTCGAGCCGATTACCGAGGAAATGCGCCAAAGAGCCCGCGCTGGCGATGTTATTTTGTTAATCAGCGACAATGACGACCGCGTCCGCGCGTTGTTGCGGCTGGATAATTTTGTCGATACCTATCTGTTTGTCGGGCGGCTGGTGGAGCCCAAAGTCCTCGCCCATATGGAAACGACCCAAAAGGCGGTGAACGAATACCATAATTTAAAGGAGCACAGCACCGGCATCCGCGTGATGATTTCGATTATCTTTGTCGTAGTCGCTTTGTTGCTTCTCTTGACCGCCGTGTGGTTTGGCCTGAACTTTGCGGGCAGCCTGATCCGCCCGATCAGCGCGTTAATCAACGCCACGGACCGCGTACGATCAGGGGACCTTCGCGCACGGGTAGCCGAACAAACCCTATCGGCCAATCAGGATGATGAGTTGGTCGAGCTTGCGCATGCCTTTAACCGCATGACAGGACAGTTAGAAACCCAGCGGGGCGAACTTGTGGAAGCGAACCGCCAGCTTGACGCGCGTCGTCGCTTTACCGAAGCGGTTTTGGCTGGCGTCAGCGCGGGCGTCATCGGCCTTACCCCCTCGCACGAAATCAATATGATGAACGCGCGCGCGACCGAGTTTTTTCAGATAACGGACCCCGAAGCGCTTACGGGCCACCCGTTGGAAGTCCTCGCGCCGGAAATTGCGGCGTTGGTCAAAGAGATGCCGCGAAGCGCCCGCTTGCAGGAAGGGCAGGTGGAAATCCGTCGTTCCGGCCAGCCGACGCGAACGCTTCTGGTGCGTGTAACCTCCGACATTCAAAACGGCGATGTGCGCAGTTGCGTCATCACGTTCGACGATGTGTCGGAACTTGTCTCGGCCCAGCGCAAAGCGGCATGGGCGGATGTGGCGCGGCGTATCGCGCATGAAATCAAGAATCCGCTCACGCCGATTCAGCTTTCCGCCGAAAGATTGAGGCGCAAATATCTTAAAGAGATTTCTTCAGACCCGGAAACATTTCAGACCTGTACCAATACGATCATCCGCCATGTGGAAGATATCGGTCGCATGGTGGACGAATTCTCAGCCTTTGCGCGTATGCCGGTGCCGGTTATTAAGAAACAGGACCTCAGCGATTTGTGCCGCCAAACCCTGTTTTTGCAAAGCGCGAGCCGCAGCGACATAACCTATACGAACAATGTGCCAGAGGAAAAAACCTATTGCGATTGCGACGCGCGCCAAATCGGGCAGGCGTTAACCAACTTACTGAAAAATGCGGCAGAAGCGATAGATGGCCGCATTTCTTCATCCGAGACTTCACCAGAGAAAGGCCATATCGACCTTCATTTAGCCATAAAGGACGGCTATGTGGAGCTTTGCGTTTCGGACAATGGGCGCGGCCTTCCAGTGGAAGAGCGCGAACGCCTCACGGAGCCGTATGTCACGACGCGCAGCAAAGGAACGGGCTTAGGGCTTGCCATTGTCAAAAAGATCATGGAGGATCATAAAGGAACGTTGACCTTATCCGATAAGGAAGGCGGCGGAGCCACCGTTTGTTTGTCCTGGCCTGTCAGCCAAGAAGAGACGGAAATACCATTTTTTGGTGGAAATGAAAAAATCTGATAGCATAATCGAACACTGATTCTAGTTTCAGCGATGACAGGGGTGAAGACGGGCTATGAGCTCAAGCAGCAGAGATAAAAACTTGACCAATGACATTCTGATTGTCGATGACGAAGCCGACATCGGCATCCTGATCGAAGGGATTTTAAACGACGAAGGGTTTAAAACCCGCAAAGCCACGAACGCCGAAAAAGCGTTGGCTGAAATCATGGTGCGCCGTCCCAATTTGGTTATTCTCGATATTTGGCTTCAGGGCAGCGGCATGGATGGCATGCAGCTACTCGAACGCATCGTGCATGATATGCCGGACGTTCCGGTAATTATGATCAGCGGCCATGGCAATATCGAAACAGCGGTAGCCGCGATCAAACGCGGTGCCTACGACTTTATCGAAAAACCGTTCAAAGCCGACCGGCTTGTGCTTCAGGTTCGCCACGCGCTCGACACCGCGCGCCTGAAACGGGAAAATCAGGATTTAAAAGTCCGCGCGGGAACGGAAACGGAAATGATCGGCAAATCCAGCGCGATCTCTCAGGTTCGCCAATTGGTGGACCGCGTCGCGCCGACAGGAAGCCGGGTCATGATCGTCGGTCCTTCCGGCTCGGGCAAGGAAATCGTGGCCCGTTGCCTGCATGAAAAATCGAAACGGGCGCAGGGACCTTTTATCGTCATTAATTGCGCGGTCCTTCGTTCGGATCAGATTGAGGTGGAGTTGTTCGGTGTCGAAGGCGACGCGTCGGGCAATGGCCGCAAGGTCGGTCTGTTTGAACAGGCGCATGGTGGCACCTTATATCTGGATGAAGTCGGCGACATGCCGCTGGATACGCAAGGCAAGATCGTTCGCGTCTTGCAAGAACAGGTCTTCACTCGTGTCGGTGGCACCACGCGGGTAGAAGTCGATGTCCGTGTCGTGGCCTCCAGCAATCAAGACCTGCAAGCCCAGCTCCAGTCCGGCAAAATCCGTCAGGATTTGTATTATCGCCTGAGCGTGGTGCCGATCGTGATTCCACCTTTGTCGGAACGCCGCGAAGACATCCCGCTTTTATCGCAGTATTTCTTGACGCGGGCCTCGGAAGTCTCCGGATTGCCGCCGCGTTTGCTCGGCGAAGACGCCATGGCCGCCTTGCAAGCTTATGCGTGGCCCGGCAATGTGCGCCAGCTCCGAAACGCGATGGAATGGCTTCTCATCATGGCCCCGGGCGAGACGGAAGATCCCATTCGTGCGGACATGCTTCCGCCGGATGTGACGGCCACCACACCCAGCGTGCTGAAATGGGAAAAGGGCGGGGAAATCATGACCCTTCCGCTTCGCGACGCGCGTGAAATGTTCGAACGTGAATATTTGTTGGCGCAAGTCACGCGGTTTGGCGGCAATATTTCCCGCACGGCGAACTTCATCGGCATGGAACGTTCGGCCCTGCACCGCAAGCTGAAAT
>JBFWLD010000149.1:0-5547 GCA_050252315.1 Bdellovibrionales bacterium | reverse complement strand
AGACTGTGAGCATCATCGCGAAGAGGCCGATGTGATCGCTTTGCGTTTGCGCGCGGTGCTGGAAGAGGATGGCAAAACGGCGGCGCTGGTGACTCCGGACCGGGCGTTGGCGGCGAGGGTGTCGGCGGCGCTCGGTCGGTGGGGGATTGTTGCCAACGATTCCGCCGGGACGCCTTTGTCGGCATGGCCGGTCGGCAGTTTTTTGATCCATTTGCTTCAGGCGGCCGCGCCGGACGCTTCGCCTGTCGATTTCCTTTCGTTTCTGAAGCATCCTTTGGCTGCGGTCGGCGGCGAGCCTGCGGAATGTCGGCGGCTGGCGCGGCTGGCGGAGGTGGCCGTGTGGCGCGGCGTGCGGCGTGCTGGAGGCTGGCGCGGGGCTGCGGCAGCGCTTCAGGCGGAAAGGCCTGCGCTTGCCGCATGGGTCGAAGGGATCGGTAACAGGTTCGAGATTTTTTCGGCAGGCTGGGGGAAGGTTCGGCCTTTGGTCGAATGGATTGATGCGCATTTGGCGCTGGCCGAGGCTATGGCGGCAACGATAGAAGGAACAGGCGCGGCCCGGTTGTGGGTCGGGGCTGCTGGTGAAGCTGCCGTGGCGTGGCTGGATGAATGGCGGCAGGCCTCGCGCGATTTTCCCGGCGTGACCGGCGCGGCTTATGCGGCTTTGTTCGAAGCGATGTGTGGCGATGTGCCGGTGCGGCCTGCCTATGGCGCACATCCGCGGCTTTCAATTTTGGGGCCGTTGGAGGCTCGGCTCTTGCATCATGATGTTGTGATTCTGGGGGGGCTGAATGAGGGGACGTGGCCGCCTGCTCCGGCTGTGGATCCGTGGCTCTCCCGCCCGATGAAACGCGATTTCGGGCTCCCTTTGCCCGAGCGGCGGGTCGGGCAGTCGGCGCATGATTTCGTGCAGATGGTGTGTTCTCCTACGGTGGTTTTGACTCGGGCCGGGCGCGTCGGCGGCTCGCCTTCCGTGCCGTCGCGCTTTTTGATGCAGATCGAAACCGTGCGGCAGGCTGCGGCGCTGGAACTTGGCCCAAATGACGCTCAGGCGTGGCGGTCGTGGGCGCGGCTTTTGGATCAGCCTGACGGTTCGACGACGATGGACCCGCCGAGGCCTTGCCCGCCGGTGGCGGCGCGGCCTACCTCTTTGCGCGTAACCGAGATCTCGACATGGGTGCGCAATCCTTATGCGATTTACGCTAGGCATGTATTGAAGCTGAACGCGCTGGAGCCGATTGATGCCGATGTTACGGCAGCAGAGCATGGGACGGCTATTCATGCGGCGCTGGAATCTTTTGTCCGGGCGAGCATGCAGGGGTGGCCGGAGCTGCCTTTGGCTGGGTTGTTGGAGGAGGGACGCAAAGCGTTCGCGCCGTTTATGGACAGGCCGCAGGTCGCGGCGTTCTGGTGGCCGCGTTTCGAACGTATCGCGCAATGGTTCGTGGCCTTTGAAGAAGAACGACGCGCGCGTGGCGTGCGGCCTTTGGCGGTAGAGGGTGCGGGCGAGATGGTAGTCGCGGATGGTGCGCTTAAGCTGCGTGGGCGGCTGGATCGCGTGGATGCGTTGCCTGAAGGCGGGGTCGAGATTATTGATTATAAAACCGGTGGGGTGCCCGCAAAGGGGGAGGTGCTGGCCGGGATCGAGCCGCAATTGCCGTTGCTGGCTTTGATGGTGCAGGCCGGATGCGTTCAGGGCGTGCGGGCGCAGGAGGTTACGGCGTTGAGCTATTGGAAGCTTCAGGAAAAGGACGAGAAGAAAAAGATTACGACCTATGCCGATGATTTGGACGGGCAGGGGCAGAAGGCTCAGGATGGGCTTGCCGCGCTTTGCCGGGCTTTTGCCGATCCGGCGACGCCCTATGAAGTCGCGCCTAAACCGAAATGGACGCCGCGCTTTGACGATTATGCGCATCTGGCGCGGATGGCCGAATGGGGGCGTGTGAAGGAGGGCGAGTCATGAGCCCGACGGCGGCATTAGTTCAAACGGATTTGCTTTTGCGCGATGTGAATGAGGCGCAGAGGCAGGCTTCCGATCCACGGACTTCTGTTTGGGTCGGCGCTTCGGCGGGGTCCGGCAAGACCAAGGTTCTGGCGGATCGTGTGTCTCGGTTGCTGTTGGATGGGGTGCGGCCTGAGCGTATTTTGTGTTTGACCTTTACGCGCGCGGCGGCGGCGGAGATGGCGATCCGTATGACCCAGCGTTTGTCGCATTGGGCGACGTGCGGCAGGGAGGTTTTAGAAAAAGAGCTTTTGGGTTTGCAGGGCGTGCAGGTTGATGCGGCACAGATGGACCGGGCGCGGCGGCTGTTCGCTTTGGTTTTGGCGTGTCCCGGCGGTATGCGGATTCAGACGATTCATGGCTTTGCGCAGGAAGTGTTGCGCCGTTTTCCGTTGGAGGCTGGCCTTGCGCCGCATTTTGCCGTGATGGATGAGGGCGATGCGCAGGCGTTGTGGGATGAGACGCTGGACGATGTTTTGCAACAGGTCGCCGGGCAAAGGGAGACGGGCTTGGCGCAGGCTTTTGCCTTGCTGGTGGATTCCTTAGGCGAGCATAGTTTGCGGCAGGTGTTGCGGGAAGCTGCCGGTAAAGAGCGGCTGTTGCGCGAGGCGGTTGACGCGGCAGGCGGGATGGAAGCGTTGGGTGTGCGGTTGCGCGAACGGCTCGGTCTGGCGGTGGAAGACACGGAGGCGACGCTGATCGCCGGGGCGTCGCGCGACGGAGTCTTTGATCGCGCGAAATTGACGCAGGCTGCCCAGATTTTGATTGAAAAAGGAAGCAAGACCTATGCGCCGCGCGGGGCGGCGATGGCGCAATGGTTGGCGGCGGATGAAGCTGGGCGGCAGGCCGGTATGCAGGCCTATCGGCGGGCTTATTTTGCGAAGAATGCGGCGCGTTATGCCAACTATGTCAACAAACCGATCAGGGAAGAGCATCCGGAGGTGGAGGCGATTCTTCTTGAGGAAACCCAACGGTTGGAGCTTTTGGGCGAACGGTTGGAAGCGTTGCGCTGCGCACAGGAAACCGCCAGCTTTTTGATGTTCGCGTTGCAGGTGATGGATCGGTATCGCGAGCATAAAGCCACGCGCGCGGTTTTGGATTATAACGATCTGATCGCGAAGGTGCGGGCTCTTTTTATTAAGCCGGAAATGGCGCCGTGGGTTTTGTTCAAACTGGACGGCGGTATTGACCATATTTTGGTGGATGAATCGCAAGACACGAATCCGGCGCAATGGGATATTGTCAAGGTTTTGGCCGATGTGTTTTTTGAAGTCGGCGGGGCTTTTGAGGACAGGGTGCGCACGGTTTTTTGCGTCGGCGATGAAAAGCAATCCATCTATAGTTTTCAGGGCGCGGACGTGCAGGCTTTTGCGCGGATGCGTGAGCATTTCAAGGCGCTGATCGGCGGGGCGGGCAAGCCCATGCACGAAGTGCCGATGAACGTTTCATTCCGCTCCGCTCCGGCTGTGTTGCGGGCGGTGGATGCTGTTTTTGAAAAGGATGAGGTTCGCGCGGGCGTGTCCCGCGATCCCGTGCGGCACACGGCTTTTCGAAGCGAAGGTGCCGGTCGCGTGGAAGTGACGCGTTGTTTTGTTGCGCCCGAGGAGCCGAAGGAGGTCAAGAAATCTAGCAAGAAAGCCGAGGATTGGGTTTTGCCGCTGGGCTATGAGACGGTGCATAATCCGTCGGCGGAGTTGGCAGAACATTTGGCTGCGCGGATCAAGACATGGATCGCCGAAGGGCACACGGTTTATGACAAGGAACTGAAGACCGAGCGCCCGATGCATGCGGGCGATGTGATGGTTTTGGTTCAGACGCGCAGTGCCTTTGTTGAACATTTTGTGCGGGCGATGAAACGGGCCGGGGTGCCTGTTTCCGGCGTTGATCGTATGCGCCTGACCGAGCAATTGCCGGTCATGGATTTAGTAGCGTTGATGCAATTTGCGTTGCTGCCCGAAGATGATTTGACATTGGCCTGTGTTTTGCGCGGCCCGCTGATCGGCGCGAGCGAAGAACAGATGATGGATTTAGCGATCGGTCGTGAAGGCTCGTTGTGGGTGAGTTTGACGGAGAAAAGTGCCGCAGGATCGGTTTTTGCGGTGTGGCGTTCGTATCTGAGCGCCGCGCTGGAGGAAGCGGACCGCATTCCGCCTTTGCCTTTTTTGGTGCGGGTGCTGACGCAGCCTTGTCCTGCCGATCCTCGAAGCGGACGGCGGGCGATTGCCGCGCGGTTGGGGCCTGAGGCTGACGATCCGTTGGATGAGCTTTTGGGGCAGGCCGAAGCTTTCGGGGCGACCCATACGCCTTCGTTGCAGGCGTTTCTTCATTGGCTGGCTGCAACCGAGGCGGAAATCAAACGCGAACTTGAACAGGCGGAACAACGCGTGCGCATCACAACGGTTCATGCCTCCAAGGGGCTTGAATCGCCGATCGTGCTTTTGCCCGACACGATGCGTGTGCCCCAAAAACAGAAATTGCCGAAGCTTCTTTGGGATGAGAGGGCGTCTTTGCCTTTTTATGTGCCGCGCGATTCCTCGCACGCGGTTCTCAAGGCGCTACGCGCGCAGGCCTATACGCGCCAGATGGAGGAATATCGCCGCTTGCTGTACGTTGCGATGACGCGGGCGGCGGATCGTTTATATGTCTATGCTTTTGCCAACAAGCAGGCCGATGCCGGAAAAGAAAATTGGTATAATTTGATTGTGCAGGGACTCGCGCCTTTGCATCAAGAGGCGGTCGAGCTTGAACCTGCCGGGGTCGAAGCTTCGGTCGTTCTGGCCGATTATGCGCGGATTTCCAAGGTAGCCGGTTCTAAGGAGGTGGCGCCGGGGACAATGGAGACGGGGCCGGTGGCCGCTCCTTCTTGGTTGCTGGCACCGCCGCCGCCCGAGCCTTCACCGCCCAGACCGTTGGTGCCTTCACGCCCCAGTGAAGAAGATCCTCCCGCGATTTCACCCAACGATGCGCGCTTTGCGCGGGGCCGAATCCTTCACCGGCTTTTGCAGAATTTGCCGGATGTCGAGGCTGACCGCCGCGCTGAAGCTGCTGCCCGTTTCTTGGCCAACCCGCAGCATGGGTTAGGTTTGGAGGCGCAAAAGGAGATGGCGGCGGAAGTTTTGGGGTTGATTGACGATCCGAGATTTGCGCCTTTGTTCGGGCCGGATAGTCGTGCGGAGCAGCCGCTTGTGGGGGTGGATAAGGATCGTGTGATCGCGGGGCAAGTGGATCGTTTGGCTTTGGTCGGGGATGAGGTTTGGGTCGTGGATTTCAAGACCAATCGGCCTCCGCCTCAGGATGCCGCTTTTATCCCTTCGGTTTACCGCGCGCAGATGGCGGCCTATCGCGCCGTGTTGGAGGCGGTTTATCCGGATCGTAAGGTGCGCTGCTTTTTGTTGTGGACCTATACGCTGCGGTTGATGGAAGTGGGGTAGGGATAAGCAGGGCTTGGTCGCGCATGAACTTTCCTGAGGGGGAAAGTTTTGCGGGAAGACGTTGGAGGGGGGATATAATTTGTGGGTGTTGGTTTTTTTTAGTGAGTAAGGGGTGGG
>JBFWLD010000148.1:0-5579 GCA_050252315.1 Bdellovibrionales bacterium | reverse complement strand
TTTGGGCTGAACATAGTCGGCCAGCGCGGCGAGCGTATCGAGTCGTTGGTCCAGAAGCAAGCCATGGCCGAATTCCAAAGAGCGGAAGGCCTCCATCCCGTGCCATGAAGAGAGGGAAAGAACCGTCAGCGCCGGAGTGAAGGTAGTTTTTTTACGAACCTGCAAATCATGTAAAGCTAAAAACGCGGCGTTGAGCTTAGCTATGTTCGCCGATGCGTCGGGTGCGCCGTATTTTTGTAAAGCCAATTCCGCCAGACGTGGATAGAGGCGCGTCGCGGCCAAAGTGCGATCCTTGTCTTGGCCGATCCAAATCAGGAGCCGAGGGGAAGAACAGGCCATCTGATCGAATTCGAACAAATCGGTGATTAGTTTTTGCGCCAGCGTCGTCGTTTCGGCTTCGTCCAGCGCCAGAAATTTCTCAGCGGATAAAGCAGCCAAAGAAAAGCGGTTGGCGAATCCAATTTCGCGCGCCAAAGGCGGCAGCGGGATCGACCTTATATGGGCGACGGTTGCATCGCCGCCCCAACTCATGCGCACATTGCACAGGGAAGAAAGGCCTTGGGTTAGCGTATCGTCATGTTCGTACCGAAGGAAATAAAGATAGGGGGCTAGGGTTTCGGGGAGCGTTCGATAAATCCCCTCGAGCAAGAGGCGTTGCGCGTCGCTCGTGCGTGAGGGCAGGCGCACCAACGTAGCATTTCCGCACAAAAGGGAAAGAATCGCGTGATACCCGAAAAGCGTCGGCACATTACCGGGAGAAAGCTGAAACACGGTGCCTTGCGGAACGCGCAGTCGATCGGGGAGCATCGCCGTCGCATGCTCGGTCAGTTTGGCGATGGAGGCGGGGCGTAGCCAGAACCCCAAGGCTTGCAGGTCCGCAAAGCGTCGCGCCGCCACATCGTTCAAAAGAAAGGCGGAAAGCGCCCCGCAAAAATCCGTCACCTCTTTGTGCGCGATTCCAAGCGGTTTGGCTTTGGCCTTTTGCAGATCGGAGGTAAGGGCTTCAAGCGTTGTTTCTTGCGGGGTAGGCAAAAGTCGATAGAAAAGGGTCATGTTGTCTCAAGATAAAGGTATCCGTCCGCGTCCACATGCCCTTGTTCGGCAAGCTCGAAGCTTCCCTGCTGAAGATCCCCAAGGGCCAGATCCGCGCGCGATGTGGCATAGCCCATCATAACGTTCGGTCCTTGATATGTCATGCGTCTTGGTCCGGCGATGATTTTGCCCTCTTTGAGAAGGCGTCCGGCAGAGCCGATTTTGTCCGGAACCTCGTGTAAGGGCAAACAAGCGATGCGCGGGCTGGCCTCGGTTACGCCATAAAGGACGAAGAACTGGCCGTTCCTTTGCATCACCTGTCGCAGGATTTCTTGCGTACGCTCTGTCGGCATCTTGCCGCCCGCCTGTAAGAAGGTCTTTAAGCGCGGCACATGCAGATTTTCAATTTTGGCGCGGGCAAGATATTCGTAATGAAAAGGGACTCCGGCGAATAAGGTCGCCTCCCGCTTTTGTACGTTCATCCATAGGGCCGGATTTTTCATATCAATCTCCGACAAAACAATCCCCCCGCCGATAGAGAGCATCAGATGAAGGATCGACAGCCCAAAAGAATAGGAAAGCGGCATCACTAAAAGAGCCCGTGTTTCGGGCGCAAGCCCCAGCGCGTCAAGCGTGGCCAGCGTATTGTGTCGCAGATTGGCATAGGTCAGCCGAACGGTTTTAACCGAGTCGGTTGGGCCCGGCGGCCTGAGAAGCAGGAAAAGGTCCGGGTGAAGATCGTGTCGCGGAGGTAACGTTCGCCGCCACAGGGATAAATTTGTCAGCGGCGCATCCACGGGAATATAGGCGCTGCCGGGTTTCATGGACCCCGGTACGATCACCCAGTCCGGTTCATAAGAGTCAATGAAAAGATCGGGCCGCGCCGCGCCGGGGTCGATCAGCAGGATCGCATGACCGGCAACTGCCGCACTTAGATAGGCGCAGACGCCTTCGATAGTACGCGGTAAAAGTGCCAGCACAAGACCGCGCGCGGGCGGTTGTGTCGGCGCTTGAAGAAACGGCTTTAGGGTTTTGATTTTTTCTCTTAAATCACCATAGCGAAACCATCTGTCGCTTTGATCGTCAAAAAGGGCTGGCACGTTGTCCAAAGCGACAGCGCCGGAAAGAAAATCGAGAAAGGGAAGAGGTGGCTGTGTCACGACTTCTCTCCTGAAAAAAATTATTTTTCAAACGTATCATTCTTTTTCTTAGCCTGTCCATCCCGCTTTTGCGTGGAGCTTTTAAAGGAACCGTTTGATCCCTTTTGCTTTTTCAGGCTGCTTCAAAAATACTTTGAATTTGGAACCAAATTGTTGATGGTTTAAGTCAATTATCTTATTGAAATTAAAGGATAAAATGTCGTTTCTTTCACGAATTGTTAAGCGCTTTGGGCTATGATGGTTTTTGTCGGGTGAAAGAGGATATCTACAGAATTTCAGTTTAACATGTAAGGAGAAGGTCAATGTCTATGGTACGATTTTTAAAAGAAGAAAGCGGCGCTACGGCGATTGAATATGGTCTGATCGCGTCGTTGATTGCCGTTGCTATTGTGGCTGTGTTGTTGTCTTTGGGTGATAAGTTGAAAGCAGTGTTCACGAAGGTTAATACTAGTATGACGGTTGAGTAAGGGTGAAGGTAGGTAAGGTCAGTAGAGTAAGGTACAGTATAGTATTAGGTAGAGTATGGTATGGTACAAGGAGCGGGGCTCGGTTTTGCCCCGCTCTTTTTTTGTTTTTTGTTACCTTCTTATCTTTTTTATGTAAGGCATGGGCCCTTCGCGACCCGTCTTGGAGTCTTTGTTGACCATAAGCAATCATCTCGTTGATAAGGCGTGAGTTTTATCTTTGACGATTCGGGTCTGACGTATTAGGCTCTGATTCATATTAAGCAGAAGGAGTTTTCCCCATGGCCGAAACCACCGTAACCCGCGCCCAACTTGCCGAAGCCGTCTATCAAGAAGTCGGTTTGTCCCGCAATGATTCGGCGCAGCTTGTCGATGTGATCCTAGAGGAAATCAGCCAAGCGCTGATCAAAGGCGATATGGTCAAGCTTTCATCGTTTGGGAGCTTTCAGGTGCGCAGCAAGGCACAGCGCATCGGGCGTAACCCCAAAACAGGGGAGGAAGTTCCCATTCTGCCCCGCCGCGTTTTGGTCTTCCGCGCCAGCCATGTGCTTAAGGATAAAGTCAATCGTGCGCATAAGGGCGGCAGCTCGACGGGAGCCATCGTATGACGCAGGAGGCGACACTCCCTCTCTTGCCACCGTCGCCTACGGACGTGAAGGCCGCGACAGCTTTTCGTACCATCAGCGAGGTTGCGAATAACCTTGAAGTGCCACAGCATGTCTTGCGCTTCTGGGAAAGTAAGTTTCAGCAAATCCGCCCGCTTAAACGCGCCGGTGGTCGTCGTTATTACAGGCCGGAAGACGTCAAGCTTCTCTCGAATATTAAAGAGCTGCTTTACACTCAAGGTCTGACCATCCGCGGCGTTCAAAAACTGCTCAAGGAAACCGGACGTGGCGGCATTATTCGTCCGTCTGAAACGGCAGCCCGTACAGCGATCGACCATCTGGAAAGCCTGAGCGATGAAGTCGCCAAGCCTTCTATCGCTGCGGTCGTGTCTCAGCCCGAAGGTGCGCTTTTGTCTTTAAGCGCTCGTCAAGAGGTCGAAGGCCTCCTGTCCGAACTCAAAGCCATGCGCGACATGCTTCGTCAGGTCGGGGTGTAATCGGTAAAATTACTCGATGGGCGTGTAGGAAAATCGGTACGTCTTTTCGTTCCAGAAAAGGCGTGAGGCGCGGCCAAGAATAGCCTCAAAAGGAACCAAGCCAAGGCCGGTACTGCTGTCCAGAGATTGGCTTCGGTTGTCGCCCAAAACAAAGTAATGACCTTTGGGTACGGTATAGCTTTGCGCATTAACAGGGCAAGGCCGGACCTTGTCGTAAGCGACGACTATTTTCTTTCCGTTCGGTAAGGTTTCGGCATAAAGCGTTTGATCTGCTTCGCTTGCGCCGGTTTTTTGCCTTGGCAAGCCGTGTCCGTTTAGGCTCAGTCCGTTGCAGTCGATGCCGATCGTGTCGCCGCCGACCGCTATGACTCGTTTGACATAAGCAAGCTGCTTGCCTGCCCGGCGAACGTTAAAAAGAATAATGTCGCCCGGTTGCGGTTTGCTCTCCTGGCCATAGGCGTATTTTATGGCTGAGAAATAGGTTTCTTTTTTCAGTGTCGGTTCCATGGATCGGCTGGCGGTATGGAAGGGCTCGACAACAAAAGTTCGTACAGCAAGGGCCGTGCCAATCGGTAGGACAAAGCACAAGGCAAGAATAAAAAGCCAGCTTCCATGCCACTTAACCATCCTTTGCGGTTCCTTTTTCGCTGTCCAAAAACAGTGGGCCGCCCCGATTAGCGTTATCGCTCCGATGGCGTAAAGAGCGATCTGACGCGGATCGAAAGGGCTGAAACCAAAATGCGCCACAACAAAAGCAGTGATGGCCGCTGCCGCAGTGCCAAAAAAGTAAAGCAGGCCAACTTTGACCTTCCCCAAACGCAGCATGCCCGCCAGCGGTCCTAGAAAAAACGATGCAAGCGCGATGAGCCACGGTGAATGGGATGAGGGGGCGGACATATCGTTCCTTTCTTTTTTTTAGTCGCGTAGGTGCTGTAAAATTTGAAGCGCACGGAAAAACGGATTTCCTGTGTCATGGGAGGTTGTTTGGGCCTGCGTTTTCAGTTCGCCAACAGCTTTTTTGTAGGCGGCGTTCAGTATGAGGTCCATCCCCTCAATGGCCGCAAGACCTGTCGTTAGTTTTCCGACCGGCACATTGGGCGACCAAAACATGAAACGTATTTCATTGAAGCGACCCTTCAAAAAACGCTCGGCATAGATTTTCTGGCGTTCGTGCTTGCGGCGGATTCGATCAAGGGTTTCGTCATACCCGCCGTAATCCAGCCCCAGAATATGTGTTGCAACTTCGCAGATAAAAGCGTGCCCAAGCTCAAAATTATAGCCGACGACATCCAACTCGCCGAGCCCTTCGAGCTTCCCACCCGGAATGCGAACATTGTAATCGACGACGTCACAGCCAAGCACAAGCTTTAAATAAGCGCCGACGATGTATTCTCCGATTTCAGTCCGCATGGGCTTTTTTCCTTTTAAGCGGTGGCAAGCTTCTTTTCCCATGCCCGAACAACCTCAAGCGAGCGTTGTTCTAAAGCGGGCAGATGTTCAATGATCAAAGGCCGAAGAAAGGAATGATTGATCGAAAGCGTATCATAATGGCCACCGTAATATTCGGGGGATACTTTGTTTTGAGGACAGGCAAAAACAATCCTTGCGACACCAGCCCACATCGCGGCCCCCAAACACATGAGGCAAGGCTGCATGGAGGCGTAAAGGACGGAGCCAGACAAGTCAGATGATTGGACATTCTTGCAGGCATCGCGAATTGCGGCAGTGGTATCGTGAGAAGTCGGATCATTTATTACATTTCCGATGGCCAATCCTTCGCCAATAACATTCCCGTTGTTGACCACAACAGAACCAGCGGGA
>JBFWLD010000147.1:0-5593 GCA_050252315.1 Bdellovibrionales bacterium | reverse complement strand
ATTCACCTTCGACATGAACGAGATGACGAGCCTTACGAAGCATGCCGCGAACAGCAGGCGTATCCTCAAGCTCACGACGATCATGAGGCTTACGCAACCCCAAACCTGCCAGCGTCGCCATCATACCGGCCTTCAGTCCAGTCTTGCTGCCATGCATAACAACAACAATCTTCGCCGCGTCGGAAGCCTTCTTGGCCGCCTTAGGCGCAGGCGCCGTGGTCTTCGTCTCCTTAGCGGGAGCAGCAGCCTTCTTCGCTGTTGTCGTCTTCTTAGCCGCAGCAGGTTTCTTTGCCGCCGTCGCCGTCTTTTTTTCAGCTTTCGCTTCCATGGTCACACCATTTCCCTGTCAACGTATGAATTAAGCTTCCTTGGCTTCGCCGCCCTCGGCCTGAGCCGCAGGCTTACGCCCAAGAATATCACTCACCTTTTTGCCGCGGCGCATCGCAACGGAGCGCGGGCTCGAAACCTGTTCCAAAGCATTAAAGGTTGCTTTGATCATGTTGTGCGGGTTCGAGGTACCGACGGACTTAGCAACAACGTCCTGAATGCCAAGAGCTTCAAAAACGGCGCGCATCGGACCACCAGCAATAATACCGGTACCGGCAGGAGCGGAACGAAGCACAACCTTGCCAGCGCCATAAACACCGCGAACGTCGTGATGCAGCGTGCGACCTTCGCGAAGCGGGATGCGACGCATCTTGCGCTTAGCGGCTTCGGTAGCCTTACGAATAGCTTCGGGGACTTCACGAGCCTTGCCCGTACCGATACCGACGCGACCTTTGCCATCGCCAATAACGACCAGAGCGGCCATTGCAAAACGCTTACCACCTTTAACAACCTTGGCAACGCGGTTGATGCCAACGAGTTTTTCGATCAAATCGCTGCCTTCGCGGTCTTCGCGGTTCTCGGACGATTCAGACTTTTTCGGCTTCGCCATGTTATTCCTTAACTCCCTATCGAGATCAAACTGAATTAGAAATCGAGGCCCGCTTCACGAGCGCCCTCAGCAACTTCCTTCACACGACCATGGAACAAATAACCGCCACGATCAAAAACAACGCTTGTGATACCGGCCTTCTTGGCGCGCTCAGCAACAAGCTTGCCGATGGCGTGGGCCGCAGCCTTATCCGCACCGGTTTTGAGCGACTTACGCAAATCAGCTTCAAGGCTGGAAGCCGCGGCAACAGTCACGCCCTTGGTGTCATCAATAATCTGAGCATAGATATGCGCCCCGGTACGATGCACGGAAAGACGCATACGCCCAGCAGACTTTCTTTTAAGCTGATAGCGATTGCGAACCTTGCGACGTTCATGCAGTTCTTTAGAGTTCAACATTTTCTACCCTTCCTTTGACTGCCCGGCTTTTAAGCGATGGCTCGAAAACCCGTTTCAAACAGTCGGTTAAACCTTATTTCTTCTTGCCTTCCTTACGGCGGATCCGCTCGCCCGCATACTTGATGCCCTTGCCCTTATAGGGTTCAGGTTTCTTCAAGCCACGGATTTCAGCAGCAACCTGACCGACTTTCTGACGGTCGAACCCGGAAACGGAAATCTGGGTCGGCTTTTCAGCCTTGATTTCAATTCCAGCCGGAACGGGATAGCGAACTTCATGGCTAAAGCCAAGGTTCATAACTAGATCCTTACCCTGAACCGAAGCGCGAAAACCAACGCCATCAATATCAAGAACGATCTTAAAGCCTTCGCTGACGCCTTTGACCATATTGGCAATGTTGTTGCGGGTTGTGCCCCACATCATACGAGCCGTTGTCGTCTTGGTCTTGGGCTCAACCACAACATGATTGTCAGCCATAGAGACGTCAATCTCGGACGTGATCGGCAAGCTCATCGTACCAAGCTTTCCCTTCACGGTAATGGAACCGTCCTTAACCTCGGCACTAACGCCTTGCGGCAATGCGACGGGATGTTTTCCTACGCGCGACATGATATTACCTCAACTCCCTTAGAATACGCGGCAAAGGATTTCGCCACCGACATTTTGGCTACGAGCTTCATTATCGGAAAGCACGCCATGCGGAGTCGAAAGGATGGAAATCCCCAAACCGTTGAACACACGACCAAAGTCCTTAACGCCGGCATAAACGCGGCGACCGGGCTTGGAAACGCGATCAATTTTACGAATACAGGCTTCACCGTCATGATACTTGAGTTCGATCTCAAGCATGGGATGCCCGCCCTTAGGCTCAACTTCCGTAAAGCCACGAATATAGCCTTCGCGTTGCAAAACTTCCAAAACACGCTTACGAAAGCGAGACGACGGGCAACTAACGGTGGCCATCTTAGCCATAACCCCGTTACGAATCCGTGTCAGCATATCGCCCAATGGATCAGTCAATGACATATCCGATATCCTTTCCTTACCAGCTCGACTTAATCACGCCCGGGATCTGACCCGCAGAGGCCAGCTCGCGCAACGCGATACGCGAAAGTTTAAACTTGCGATAAAAACCGCGGGGCCGACCCGATAATTCGCAACGATTGCGAACGCGGACCTTTGCCGAATTACGCGGCATCTTCGCCAATTTCATAACAGCCTGAAAGCGATCTTCCATGGACGTCTCCTTGTCCATGATCAGGCCCTTCAAAGCCTCGCGCGAAGTCGCTTTATTTTGCGACATCTTGCGACGGCGGTTATTCTTTTCAATCATACCTTTTTTAGCCATAGGTCTTTATCCTTCCCTTAGCTTTGGAACGGCATGTTAAAGCCGCGCAACAGCGTCAAAGCTTCTTCATCCGTCTTGGCGGTCGTACAAATAACAATATCCATACCCCGAATTTCGTCGATCTTGTCAAAGTCGATTTCAGGGAAAACGATCTGTTCTTTCAGGCCCATGGCATAGTTGCCCTTGCCGTCAAAGCTCTTGGCCGAAATCCCACGGAAGTCGCGCACGCGCGGCATCGCAATGTTGATCAAACGGTCGAGGAACTCGTACATCTTCTCACGACGAAGCGTAACCTTACAGCCAATGCCCAAGCCGCCACGCAGTTTAAAGGTTGCAATAGCCTTACGCGCCTTGGTGATTACAGGCTTCTGCCCGGCAATCAACTCCAGTTGTTCGGCAGCATTCTTGGCCTTTTTGCTGTCATTGACCGCTTCACCGACACCCATATTGATGACGATCTTGTCCAAGCGCCCAGCCTCAAGGCGGTTCTTGTAGCCGAACTTCTCCATCAGCGCGGGAAGGATTTCCTCCTCGTACTGACGCTGAAGGCGCGGAATGTATTTGTCTTTTGCTTTTGCCGTCATGGCTTACACTCTCTTCCTTACTCAATCACTTCGCCGGAACGCTTGGCCACACGAACCTTGCTTCCGTCTTTTTCAACCTTAATGCCGACGCGTGTCGCCTTGCTGTCCTTGGGATCGACGATCGCAACATTCGATGCGTGAATCGACATTTCCTTAAGGATACGACCGCCCTGAGGGTTGGCCTGCGAAGGCTTGGTGTGACGCGTAACGCGGTTCACGCCCACAACAACCACACGGTTTTCCTGAGGCAGAACTTGCTTGACGATACCCGTCTTGCCCTTGTCCTTGCCTGCGATCACGACAACATTGTCGTTTTTCTTGATTTTCATTTTGATCGCCATCACAGCACCTCTTCAGCGAGCGAAATAATTTTCATGAAGCCAAGGTTGCGCAGCTCACGCACCACCGGCCCAAAGATACGGGTACCAATCGGCTCCTTGTCCTTGTTGATCAGAACGGCAGCATTCGTATCGAAACGAATGACAGAGCCGTCTTCACGCTTGATGGCGTATTTCTGACGAACGATTACGGCCTTATGGACGGTTCCCTTTTTGACGCGGCCACGGGGGATCGCGTCACGGACAGAGACGACGATGATGTCGCCGACCTTGGCCGTCATACGGTGCGAACCACCGAGAACCTTGATGCAGAGCACTTTTTTAGCGCCACTGTTATCCGCGACATCAAGGACTGTTTCCATCTGGATCATAGTTCAAATCCACTTCTCAACTAAAAGTTACTTACTTCTTAGGCTTTGGAAGTCGTCTATTCGACAACCACCCAACGCTTGGTCTTGCTGATCGGACGGCTTTCGATGATCGAAACCGTCTCGCCCACCTTGTGAGCGTTGTTCTCATCATGCGCAGCGTACTTTTTAGATCTGCGAATGTATTTCTTATAAATCGGGTGCATAACGCGACGTTCGACGAGAACAGTGACCGTTTTGTCACCCTTGTCACTCACGACCGTTCCTTGCAATACGCGACGCGGCATATCTTCTCTCCTTACTTGGCCTTGGCGGCAGCTTGACGTTTACGCTCACCAAGCACTGTCTTGATCTTGGCAATTTCCTTACGAACGGCAGTCACGCGAGCAGTATTCGCGAGCTGACCGGTCGCCTTTTGAAAGCGCAGGTTGAACTGTTCTTTGCTCAGTTCAAGAATGCGGCTCTCCAATTCCTTATCTGTTTTCGTGCGCACATCGGCGGCTTTAACTTGAGAACTAGCCATCTTATCCTCTCTTAGGCGCTTTCACGCTGAATGAACTTGGTCTTAATCGGCAACTTCGCAGCCGCCAGCGAGAAAGCCTCGCGCGCAATGTTTTCAGGAACGCCGTCAAGCTCGAACATGACGCGACCCGGATGGACGCGGCAAGCCCAGTATTCAGGCGACCCCTTACCGGAACCCATACGAACTTCGGCAGGTTTCTGCGACACAGGAACATCCGGGAACACAAGGATCCAAAGACGGCCCTGACGCTTGATCGCGCGGGTAATAGCACGACGAGCCGCCTCGATCTGACGAGCCGTAATACGTTCGGGCTCCAAAGCCTTCAGGCCGAAAGCGCCGAAGTTCAAACGGAAACCGCCCTTGGCATTGCCATGAATGCGGCCTTTATGAGCCTTACGGTACTTAGTACGTTTCGGTGACAACATGTGAACCTACCTTCAACTTCTTTCTCTTCTATGTCGCGACTGCGATTTAGGAACGCACGGGCGCATTTTCTAGCGCGCGCTTTTCCTGAGCCATCGGATCGTGATCGAGGATTTCCCCCTTAAAGATCCAAACCTTAACGCCGCACGATCCCATGGTCGTGTGAGCGGTCGAAACCCCGTAATCCAAATCGGCACGAAGCGTATGCAAAGGAACGCGACCTTCGCGATACCATTCCATACGAGCAATTTCAGCGCCGCCCAAACGACCGGAGCAATTGATACGAATGCCCAAAGCGCCCAAACGAATAGCCGACTGAACGGCACGCTTCATGGCGCGACGGAAAGCCACGCGGCGTTCGAGCTGAGACGCGATATTGTCGGCGACCAGCTTGGCGTCAATTTCCGGCTTGCGGATTTCAACAATGTTCAAAGCGACTTCCGAAGAGGTCATCTTCGCAATCTTGGTGCGTAACTTTTCGATGTCCGCGCCCTTCTTGCCGATAACGACACCGGGACGCGCCGAATGGATCGTGACGCGGCACTTGCCCGAAGGCCGTTCGATCGTGATCTGCGAAACGCTGGCTTGCGGGCCGAGTTCCTTCATCAGATACAAACGGATTTTCAAATCTTCATGAAGCTTGTCGGCGTAATCCTTGGCGGCGAACCAACGGCTC
>JBFWLD010000146.1:0-5602 GCA_050252315.1 Bdellovibrionales bacterium | reverse complement strand
TCCATGCCCCATGCTTTCCGTTTGGGGCTTGGCTAAAACAGGGAACATCAAGACCCCCGTGTTAAAACGTCGCCCGTCCATCAAGGCTGGAGCGATCACGCCCAACAAGGGACCAACCAAAAGGATCAACCCAAGCTCAGCCGCAAAGCGAGGCCTTCCCTTCTTCGTCTTGCCGATATAAAGCCAGCCGCGACGAAAAAGCTCGGTTAACGCAAAAATGGAAAAAAGCTGCGCGTAAAGGGTAATCCTCTGCTGATAATAAAGCGCAAGGCCCAAAGAAAGGCCTGTTGCCAAGGCAAAGAAAAACCACCGCAACCGGGCCGCGCCTTGCGATCGAAAGACAAAACAAACAGAGGCCAACAATCCGGCCAAGGGGCCTAAAATAAGAACAAAAAGACGTAGCGGATTTTCAACAACATCCACCTTTGCCGCGGCTTCGGAAATGTTCGGAAACAGCAAGGTGGCTAACGCCGGATCAACGCCGCCATAGGGGCCTTTCACCACTTCCGGAAAAAGGGCGAAAAAACCGCCGCCTACGGCTAGGGCCATCACCGCCGACCCGATGAAACGAACTGCCTTTGAAGAAAACCCGGAAAGCAACCAGGTGGCCAAAAATACGCTTGCTATTGCTCCGGCCATAAAGACATAGAGGTAGGAATAGGCTGACGCTGTTGTCGCAAAAAAGGCCTCCGGCGCAACCGTCAGGGCCAAAAACAAATGGCTGAAGACATAAAAGGAAAGGCCAAAGACAGCGCCAGCTTTGGCATAGGCTCGCACGCCCCAAACAGCGTAAGCGCCGACCCAAAAAGACAAACCCAAAACCCACAGCAAGCTTTCAAGGGCGATGCTTTGTCCAAGCGCCAAGAAAAACCCAGCGCCGATCGGCCAAACAAGCTTGGCCGGTTCGCGAATCAGCCGAAGCATACAACCAGTCGCCATCAGCACCAAAACAACCGCCAGACCGTGATGATCGACGCGCCCTATGGAAAAGTGAAACGTAAGATAGGGAGAAAACAAAGCGACAAAAGCAATGCTGCGCGACCATAAAGGGTCGATGACTTCCTGAGAAACCCACAAAAGGGCTTTTAGAAAAACACCGAAAAGGATCGCCGGATAAAGGCAAGCCGCCAGATAGGCCGCATATTTCCATTCCATGCCAAGCGCATGCAAGGGGGCCATAATCGCCGCCAAGGGAAGCTCGGCCAAACGGGAATAATGGATGGCCACGCCCTCCGGCGGGGCCATGCGATAGACCATCGGGTCAAACCAGCTTTGCCCTTCCAGCCAATCTATGACACGAACGAAATGCAGGTAATCGTCTTCATCCCAAAAAGCCGCCAATAAAAGGGGGCTGTCGGGGTGAAACAGGAAGCACCACACGAAAAAGAGCCACACAAAAAAGGCTAAATTGGTAAAGGGCGGCTTGAAGGCCCTTTCACTAAAGGCTAACAGAAACGGTCTGGTCATGTGAAAATCCACGAAGAAACGAATCGAGGGCCTCTTTTTATGCCCCCACGGGTAAAACCCTACAATGATTTTCCATAAAAAGGCTTATTTCTTAGACTTTTTTGGTTGCACCCTGTGCTTTTTCTCCACAAACGAGTATATAAAGGGCCTGAAAATATAACCCTTGGCAGGAAGGAGCCTTTTCCTATGACAGCGCCGCTCGACGATATTACCATTGCCCGCCAAACGCCTCTTCTTCCTATCGAGGATATCGCCTCTAAAATTGGCATCGAGCCCAAGGACCTTTATCGTTACGGCCCCTATAAAGCCAAGATCCCCACGGAAACCATCGCCAAGCTGGAAGAGCCTGCCGACGGCAAGCTGATCCTCGTGACGGCGATCAGCCCGACCCCCGCAGGTGAAGGCAAAACCACGACCACCATCGGTCTTGGCGACGCTATGGCGCGGATCGGAAAGAAAACGTTGATCTGTCTTCGCGAGCCTTCCCTTGGCCCCTGCTTCGGCATCAAAGGCGGGGCTACCGGCGGCGGCAAAGCTCAAGTCGCGCCGATGGATGAGATTAACCTGCATTTTACCGGCGACTTCCACGCTATTACCTCGGCCAATAACCTACTGGCCGCCATGATCGACAATCATATTTATTGGGGCAATGCGCTGGGCATTGATCCTTCCAAGATTGAATGGCGCCGCGTTATGGACATGAACGACCGCGCCTTGCGTCAAATTGTCGTCGGCCTCGGCAACAACGGTCAGGTTCGCGAAGACGGCTTTGATATTACTGTGGCCTCGGAAGTTATGGCGATCTTCTGCCTTGCCCGTTCCTATGCCGATTTGGAAGAACGCCTCGGCAATATTGTCATTGGCCAACGCTTCGACAAATCGCTGGTCCGTGCGCGTGATGTTCGCGCGGCCTCGGCTATGACCGCGCTTTTGCGCGACGCGTTCCAGCCAAACCTTGTCCAAACGCTGGAGCATACCCCGGCACTGATCCATGGAGGCCCCTTCGCCAATATCGCGCATGGCTGTAACTCGGTCATTGCGACGGATACGGCCATGAAGCTGGCGGATTATGTCGTTACCGAAGCCGGATTCGGCGCGGACCTCGGCGCGGAGAAATTCCTGAACATCAAATGCCGCCAAGCCGGGCTGAAACCTTCGGCGATCGTCGTCGTCGCTACGATCCGCGCACTTAAAATGCACGGCGGGGTGGCCAAGGACGCGCTGGGGGCGGAAAACGTCGCGGCAGTCCGCGCAGGGATCGGCAATCTGATCCGCCATGTCGAAAACGTCCAAAAATTCGGCGTTCCCGCCATTGTCGCCATCAACCATTTCACCAGCGACACCGAGGCTGAAACCGCCGTGGTCCGCGAGGCCTGCGAAGCCATCGGCGTTAAAGCCCATTTCTGCAACCATTGGGGCGAAGGCGGTGCAGGTGCCGTCGATTTGGCCGAGGATGTCGTGGCCTTAGCCGATAGCGGTAAAGCCAACTTCAAACCGATCTATCCCGACGAGCTGCCGCTGGCCGACAAAATTCGCACGGTCGCCCAAGAAATCTATCGCGCCAAAGATGTCGATATGCTTCCCGCCGTTGTCAAGAAACTCGCGATGTTTGAAGCCGAAGGCTATGGCAATCTGCCTGTCTGCATGGCGAAAACCCAGTACAGCTTTTCCGCCGACCCCACGCGCCTTGGCACGCCCGACGATCATATCGTGCCGATCCGCGACGTGCGCCTGTCCGCTGGCGCTGGCTTCATCGTGGCCCTGTGCGGCCAGATCATGACCATGCCCGGCCTTGGCCGTGATCCTGCAGCGCATCGCATCCATGTCACCCAAGACGGCTTGATCGACGGGTTGTTTTAATCCCTCATATGCGGCATAATGGCTGGCATGAATAAGTCCGTCTTGACGAAGCAAGCTGAAATTGACGCGAATTACAAAATTTTTCGCGCCCTGTTGCCTGACCTTTTGAAGGAGAAAAAAGGTAAGTTTCTTGTTCTTCGTCACAGCGAAGCCATCGAGTCTTTTGACACCATGCACGATGCTATTATTTTTGCCTCACGCTCATATGATGACGGTCTTTTTTCTGTGCAAGAAATAACTGACAAGGTTATTGATATGGGATGGTATTCAGATGCCCCTGCTCACTTTAAAATTCGACAGTGAGATAGGTCCGATTCTTGAAATCGGCATATCGAAACCTGCGTCCCTGATCACGGCCGGTCCACCAGCAACGCTTACACGCTCCAAATTCTTGATTGATACAGGTGCCGCTTGTACGTCCATAAATCCTCGACTTGCGCAAGAATTGAATCTTCCGATCATTGGCAAAATCCAACTTCGCTCAGTGACACACGAAATCCCGTCCAACCTCTATTTGGCGGATATGTCCTTAACTTTAAGCCAAACAATTACGCTAACAGACATTCGGCTCATGGAATTTCCTATGGCAGGGCATGGGATGGACGGACTACTCGGGCGAGACATTCTTCAATCCTGCCTCTTTACCGTTAATGGCCCTGACAATAGTATCACTCTGGCATGCTGATGCGCCCTAACTCACCGCCATCGCAACCACACACCCGACCATAAACAGGGTGGCGAGCCAACCGACGGATTTCAGGACCCGCGGGATCGTATGATCGCCCATGATCTTTTTCGAGGAGGCCATGTGCATCATCACAATCATAAGCGGCACGGCGATCACGCCGTTGAGGACGGCGCTCCAGAACAAAGACTTGATCGGGTCGATCCCCGTAAAGTTCATCAAGGTCCCAAATGCCATAGCGCCGATCAGGGTGCCGTAAAAGGCTTTGGCCTCGCGCGGGCGGCGGCCTAGGCCGATGTGCCAGTCCAAGGCCTCGCCCACCGCATAGGCCGAAGACGCCGCCAGCACAGGCACGGCCAGCATGCCGGTGCCGATAATCCCAAGCGCAAACAAGGCAAAGGCAAAATCTCCGGCCAAAGGTTTCAAGGCCATGGCCGCTTGGCTGGAGGTTTGAATATCCGTGATCCCATTCGCATGCAGCGTTGCGCCTGCCGTCAGCATCACGAACAAGCCGACCAGATTGGCAAACCCCATCCCGATCCATGTGTCAAACCGAATGCGACGCGCTTCGCTTTCCGCCTGATCCGGCGCAAGCAGCAAAGGTTGGGCTTCGGGATTGGAAATCACGTCTTCGGCTTCTTGGGTCGATTGCCAGAAAAACAAATAAGGGCTGATCGTGGTGCCAAACACGGCGACGATCACAGCCAGCGTTTTGGTATCAAAGGCCATATGCGGCACCAAAATACCGTGCACAACCTTATCCCACGGCATATCGACAACCAACACTACGCCGACATAGGAAAACAAAGAAAGGGTGAGCCATTTCAAAAGGGCAATATAGGTACGGTAGTCGGTAAAAAGCTGCAAACAGATGCAGGCCACGCCGAACAACGCCGCCCAGATTTTGGCATTGCCGCCGATAACAAGTTGTAACGCCGACCCCATAGCCCCTAAATCCGCCGCCAAATTAAAGACGTTAGCAATCAGCAAAAGCGCTACCAAAAAACGCAGCAGCGAAATCGGGTAGAAAAGCCGCAGATTTCCGGCCAGACCGTAACTGGTCGTCCGCCCGATGCGGGCGCTGATTTCCTGAATAGAGGCCATCAAGGGATAGGCCAACACCATGGTCCAGCCCAGCAAAAAGCCGAACTGCGCCCCGGCTTGAGAATAAGTGGCAATACCGCTTGGATCATCATCCGCCGCGCCGGTAATCAGACCGGGGCCAAGGCGTCGCCAAAAATTGATCGGATAGCGGTAAAGTTTCCACATGCGTCCGCCCTCCTAGTGCCGCAACCGGCCAAAGGCGCAAAGACGCACACGCAGGCTTATGCTGCGGTGACGCGCAAAAAAACGATATGGAACAAGCTGGTTGAAAACCATTGTTCACCTCCCATGACATCCCTGCATCAGGGCCGGAAGGTGACAAGAAGAAGCCTTTTAACGGCTGACCTTAATCATCTGTCCGACGCGGCTGGGGCTGCTGAAGACATGTTGTGTATATCCGGTCGAAAGCGAGGGGATACACCTACTGTCGTCGTCCATTTTCTTCTCTTTAAGGTTAATCGAAAAAGTCAGCAGGCCAAACCTGCC
>JBFWLD010000145.1:0-5619 GCA_050252315.1 Bdellovibrionales bacterium | reverse complement strand
GTTACTAATTGCTGGATGGCTAAAAAGATAAAGGCCGACAGGCCTAGCGGCAAATAATGAATCGCATCGTTGAGCAATCCGATACAAAAAACCGGCAAGGGTCGGAATAAATCGGGCCGATAGGCCGACCAGTAATACACGGCGATAAGGACCAACGAGGGGGAAATCGCGCCGATAAACGGAATGGGCCAAATAAGCACGCCCAACAACAACAGTGCCAGCGTTGTTTCAAAAGGCAAAAGATTTCGGATAAGTTGGCCGATCTTCTGATAAAAGGTCGAGAACATTAGGGCGCGTGCGTCGCAGTCTGAAGCTGCGCCGCTATCGGGTTGACCGAACCTGCCGCCAAGTTAAAGTCGATCAACCGAACCTGATTGATACGACCAAAAGCAGCGACGGGCGAAACGTGAACCATCCCGTGATTGATCGCCGATACAATCCCGACCGGGATATTCGGCGGGAACACGCCGCCATGCCCGGAAGTCATGACCCGCATGCCTACACGCACATCGGCGTCTTGGGGAAGATAGAGCAAGGTCGGTTGGGCGTCATTGTCTCCGGCCAAAATCGCATGGTCCCCTGTGCCGATCAAGGTTACAGGAATACGCGAGTTCATATCCGTTATCAGAATAAGCCGGGAGGTCCAGTCTCCGACTTCGACCACGCGGCCAATTAGCCCCTCCCCCGTCATGGCGGCCATGCCTTCGCGGACTCCGTCCACACGGCCCGCTGTTACGATAAAGGACCGGACATAAGAACTTCCCGTATCCGCAATAACTCGCGCTGAAATATACGAAGCGGAGGGTTCCGCTTTATAATGCAACAGGCTGCGCAGTTCCTTATTTTCATTTTGAAGAGCCAGAACCGCGTTTTGCCAGCGGACCATGTTTTCGTTCGTATGCCGAAGCTGTTCGTTTTCCGCAAGTAACGACCGGTAGGATTGAATGCGGGTCGTCATCGTATCGACCATGGCCATGGGCCGGGACAAGACATCTAAAATAGGCGCGAGCCCATCAATTGTGCGTACGCGTATATGCTCGATCACCGCAGGACGCGCATGCCCCAAAAACAGGATCCCAAGGGAGACGACCATGAAAAGCACAAAGGAGAACCGTTGTGCCATCGTCCGCCATGATAAAGCGGTCGTATAAACCCAACCCGTGCGACGTGTATGATGAACCGGCATCCAAAAGACTCACAAAGGCAAACGACCGAAAAACGGGCGTTTAGTTCCGACAAAAAACAAAAAGAAAAACAACAACATAGCTACGTTACGCTCTGTGGCATTGCCGATCGGTTACGAAACAAGGCTGTGAAATTGTTTGTTTCAACATAAAGTAAACAAAGGTAAACGCAACTCTTTTTTTACTCTACGCACCGCACTTCAAACGTTGGGGTAAAAAGTGGTTTGTAGGGGGATGAAAAGGTAACCCCACCCCGAAAACGACAAGCGTTTTCGACCCGCCCGCAAGGGGCGGGTGGTTGGGCTTGGGAAGTATGGCTAAGGTTGGGAAATACTCGGCGGGAGGGGTTGGCTTGGGAAGTATGGCTGAGGTTTAGGAAATACTTGGCGGGAGGGGTGGGCTTGGGATGTGGGGCCGAGGTTTGGGAAATATAGCTGATCCAAAATAACATGCTTTTTCTTCTAATTCATGCTTTTTTCTTCATATGCGATTGACCTGTATTGGTCAGGGTATTTTTTAGGCTTACCCTTTGCGGCCTCGCAGGGCTTGATCGAAAAGTTCAGGGGTAACGACCGGTAAAAAACCTTCCATCTCCGGCGCGGTCAGCGAATGACGGAGCGCCATCAGCCCCACCCGATTGCACAGGCTTGCAATGTCAGCCGGGGACATGCCATGCGTGTCCGCAGCCAGCCGGTCAAAATCTATGTTAACGGCCAGCGGCAATTTATGTGCGTGGATTTGCAAGATCCGTTTGCGCGCCGTCGCATCCGGCATGGGTAAGGTCACGACGAAATCAAAACGCCCCGGCCTGAGCACCTCGGCAGAAAGCCGGTCCGGTCGGTTGGTTGCCGCAATGACAACAACGCCCAACAAGGAAGAAAGCGTATCAAGCTCGGCCATCAAAGGCCCAACAACCGGATGATTGTAGAACGTCATGTCTTCGCCATCTGAATCAAAAGGCAGGTCAAACAAAACGTCCATGTCATCAAAGAAAATGAGACAGGGGGCCTTGCGCCGCGCCATCTCAAAACAGGACCTAATATAGCGGAGGCTTTGCTCGTGAGAGCGCGCGGCCAAAAGCTGGCAGTCAACTTCGATAAACTGCAACGGCATGTGGCTGGCCAAGGATCTTACCAACAGCGTTTTTCCTGTCCCCTGCCCGCCTGACAACAAAATGGACTGGGGCGGGCGGACTCCCGCTACTGCGAACTTATCGTAATGGAACAGCGACCATGACAGGGTTTCGTGCATCAACTGTTTGACATCGTCGAGCCCAGCAATGTCTTGCCACGAAGCCTCCGGAACATCGCAACACACTTCGCTCGACGCTGTTGCCAGTGTCGAACGAAACGCCGCCATCAGGTCGGCCAAATGAATCCGTCCGGAAGACGACAACATTTCCGCGCGCTTAACCATGCGCAACAAATCCGACGCGGTCATGCCGCAGGTTAAATGGGCCAAAGGCCCCAAATCCACAGTGTCCCCGACTAGTTTCCCCTCTGTCGCCAACAACAGAATTTCATGACGTCCCCAACGGTTCGGTGGATCGACCGGGATATGTATATCGAAATATTTCAGTTCCCGGTAATGGGGCTCATAAACGCCGGAAAGAACACCGAAGATCATGATCTGTGGTTGGGTTGGGGCTTCTTCCAGCAGGGTCCTGATTTGGTCGATCACAGTATAGGCGGCGGCAGCAATGGCAGGCGCAGATGACAGGTCTTCCCGCAACGCTTCAAGCTGGTCCAACAACAAAACACTTCGACCGCGATGGCCCATGTCCGACAGCACCGAGCCAAGCTCCAGCCCGGTCGAGGAAAGCGCTTTGTTCAACAACTGGCGAACGTCCAACACATGAATCTGAACGTTGAATTCTTGCGCCAGCCGCTTGACCAACCGCGCTTTGCCGCAGCCCATCGGGCCAGCCAACAAAACCGAATGGGCACTGGAGGTCAGCCCTTTGACAAAACGGGCCTCCATCAAGGCATGGCACATTTTATATGTCTCGCGGATACCGCCCAGCGGCATAAGCCCCGGATTCAGTCGCCGCGATTCAACACAAAATTGCGTGGCATGGCCAATTTGGACGGCACCTTGCGGTTGAACGGCGATGACCTGCGCCTGCAAAACGCTTTGGTCCAAGGTAGGAAGAGAGACAACATCCTCGACAGAAACAACACGTTTGTTCCAAAAATTGGCTATTTGTTTTTGACGCGCCAGCAAATGGATTTGATCGACATCATCATGGGCTTGAATCGTCACAAGCTCGGCCACCGGGAATTTGGCCCGGTGCGCCACAAGGCGGACTCGCTGACCGGTCATCAGCCCCAAATTTTTAGCTGTCAGTTGGCTGACCTGTGCCAGCCTTTGGTTGCGGTCCCCCACCGGCGTTGGCTGGACTGTCAAATATACCGGACGAACGCCTTCAACAAAAACCGTCTCCCCAACCAATACGCCCAACATGCGCATATCGGTCGTATCCAGGCGAACCACACCGTCGTCAATTTCCGGAAACTCGTAGAGCGTAAGGGTCAAATCTGTCGTCATGAAAACCCGGCGGAAGGATGGAATCTGAAAGGCGAGGCCTGATTCTTAACACACTTTTTAAGGAAGCGCGATCCCTCAAATTTTCATGCTTTCACGTCGTTTCTTAAGGGCGTCGCAGGCCTCTTGGTAGAAGGGAAGCACGGATGATTTCAAGGCCTCGATTTCGTCTGCGTTCTCTTGGATGGCTAGTTCTTCGATCCGGGCCATCAGACGGCTGAACTTCGTTAGCCCGCAATTCGCACTACAGCTTTTAAGCGTATGCGCCAAATCGCGTAGGTGAAGCAACGAGCTTGCCGTGGCGAACTCGGCAACACGATGTGCGGAATCGTCCAAGAAGACTCCGCTAACCTGCAACACCACATCCCGGCCAAGATCATGCTCCATGATCTGGAGAACGTCATCACTCAAGACAGGGATCTCGTCCGTACGATGCGAAGGTTCTTTTCGCTGCGGCTCGGGCTGCGCAGGCATTGGCTTGATCGTTTCCCCTTCCACCGGCAATCGGATCGACAACCACCGCTCCAGAACCCGTCTAAGCTGGTCGTTATTGATCGGTTTTTGTAGATAGTCGTTCATGCCTGCCGCCAGACAAAGATGGCGGTCCCCTTCCATAGCATGAGCGGTCAAGGCGATGATCGGTACGGACGCATTATATTCACCGCTTCCTCTTATATGATGCGTCGCCATCATGCCGTCCATCACCGGCATCGACACATCCATCAAAATAACATCATAATGTTTGTTCATCGCCTTATCGACGGCTTCGCGGCCATTCACCGCTTCATCAACCTGCATGCCGATCTTTTCAATATAACGGCGGGCTACCAACCGATTGGTTTCGTTATCCTCGGCCAACAACAGAGTCATGGAGGCCAACATTTCAGGCGATCCTGCCGGTAACTGTGTCGCGTTTTCGGCTCTTTCCTTGGCATCCGGCTGCGCGCCGATGCCGATCGGCAGGATAAACCAGAAACGGCTTCCCTTGCCGGGTTGGCTGTCCACACTAATTTCGCCGTTCATAAGCCCGATAAGACGTCGGCAAATAGCCAGTCCTAATCCCGTACCGCCAAAACGGCGCGTGAACGTACGCTCCACCTGACTGAATTCCTGAAACAGCTTTCGCTGGTCTTCCTGGCTGATCCCAAGGCCGGTATCCTGCACTTCAAAACGCAAAAGATGCCCCGGCTTACCATCGACTTCCTGTTGCAACAAAGAGAGCACGCGGATGCTGATAGACCCATTTTCCGTAAATTTAATCGCATTCGACATTAGATTTAAAATAATCTGGCGCAACCGCCCCACATCCGCAACGCACCAATCCGGAACGGTGGGGTCAATGTCGCAGGTCAAGACAACCTTTTTATCCCCCAGCAAGGAACGTCCAAGACAAGCCAAATCGTTGAGGAGTTGGCGAATGTCAAACGGTTCCGGGATGATTTCAATCTTGCCTGCCTCCATCTTGGCATAATCTAGAATATCGTTGATAATCCCGTGCAGGACATTGCTTGACGTCTTGGCGATGCCCAGTAAATGCCGTTGCTCATCATCCAAGTCAGTTTCGTCCATCAGCTTTAAAATGCCAAGAACGCCATTGATCGGGGTACGAATCTCGTGGCTCATCGTCGCTAAAAAGGTTGATTTCACAGCGCTGGCATGCTCGGCAGTCGCTTTGGCCCGCATCAAATCTTCCTGCGTTTGACGAAAGGCTGTCGTGTCGTTTAGCAGGCTTACAAAATAGGCGACCTTACCGTCTTCCCCCATCAACGGGGTCAGGTGCCATTCACTCCAGAACGGCGAGCCGTCCTTGCGATAGACCAAAACGTCCAATGTCGTTGTTTCGTACATATGAACCGCATGCCGAAAGGCCGTTATGGCCGATGGGTCGGTT
>JBFWLD010000144.1:0-5633 GCA_050252315.1 Bdellovibrionales bacterium | reverse complement strand
ATTATGGCGATTTGATCTGGGACAATCTGGTCAAGAGCTGGACGGTTATTTCAGTGTCAACCTATAACTCGGTAAGAACGAGCAATCTGACGGCAGAAGGGCACTCTAAATATAGGGTCCCCATGAATTCCAACAACATCCTAGAAACGGTCCGAAACCCAAGCAACTGTACGCTTGAAGAAATGGACGTCAACAATGACGGTGTTGTGTCAAGTTCGGAGTCCTGCAAAAAATATTATCAATATGCCTATACGCGCTTTATTGATATGTATGCCCCTACCGCTAGCGACATACCGGCAACAGCAGAAAACGACAACCGATATACGTTGGTAGAATACTCGCGCGATACAGCTATGGTGGATTCGGACGAGCAACATAACTGGCGCACTTCGGAATCCCAAAGCGGTGTTAACGACGTCAAGCTCATGGCAGGCGGCGGATTCTTGGCCTATCAGGTCGCCAATTACACCGGCAAGCAAGATTATGCTAAAACGAACAAAAAAACGGCAGAAAATGTCGTGTCTCTCATGTGCCATGAATATGAAAACACGGGCGCGAATAGCTACTTCATCCCGACTAAAACAGATTTCGAGATGGAAGCTTTCGACAAAGCCGTTTCATCCGGCAACCTCCTTGGTGTAACGGTCAAAGAATGCCGACGGAAGTTTACAGAATGGTATGGAACCACAACCTGCCCATCCCTCGGCTGTGGTGAAACGGTGACGATTGCCGCCGAACGTCGGTGCCAACGGTCAAGCTCGGCCTATGGCGCGTGTTCAGAATGCGATGATTCTCCTGATCCAGCTCCGATCTACAATGACCCGTCGAACAAATGCTTCTTCTCACGGGTCTGCTCTGGTCCGCCATGTCTCCTCGAAGGGGCGGATTGCCTCCCTGCGAAAGCCAAAATTCTAATGGCGGACGGTAGTACAAAGGAAATCGACAACGTCAAACTCGGCGACAAAATCTTAGGCTTTTCGTCCCAAGCGCCTTTAGCCGTTCCGACTCCAACAAAAGTTCGTCAGATTCATGTAACGAACAAAGCTGAATTGATGGAAATCAACGGATTGAAAGTCTCGGTTCATCACCGCATGCTAAAGGGAGACGGCCAGTCGGTTGAGGCACAACACATACGAGTTGGCGATACCCTCATCGGCACCTCCGGCGAATCCATCAAAGTCACCGATACGAAAACCTTACCGGAGCCCAAACCCGTGTATAATTTCGTCTTGGAGGGAGCCGACGGGTATATCGTTGATGGCATCCGCGCTATGGCAGTCATGAAGGACGAATAGAACCTTAGATTCTTCTTACTTTTTCGAACAAAGGAGTTCCCATGTCCCGGATTGCCCTGATTGTAGTAGGACTCTCCTTGCTTGTTCAGGCCCCCTCAGCTCAGGCGGCATCCTCCAAAGGGATAAATTATTCGCCTGAGCAGAGATTCTCGTCGATGCGCGCCGATGAAAGCGACACGACTCGAAACGTACAGATTGCCGAGGTTAACCTGCGCCAAGCCCCGCCTTATATTGTGCATCAAGCAAAAGTCATGGCGGATAAATGCACAAACAGCCTGAATAACGCTGAGTTAGTCCATATTTACGCCTATATGTCCGATTTCAATCGAAAGAACAAATTATCCCCTAACTACATCATTGACTATTCGCCTTGGTCCAAAACAAAGGTCAAGCCCTGCTTTACGTTACCTCCCTGTGATAAGGGGATGTGCAGCCTCGTCGGGTATAGCTCCACAGCAGCAGGACGGTGGGTGCAAGCCTTTAAACGTCCCGTTGTTACTTGGGGCCCCAAGCAGGTCAAGGATCGACAAAATCAGACCAGCACCTATCTAGAGCTTCTTTCCAGCGACCCCACCTGCAAAAGCAAGGGAGCGCAAACGAGCCGCCAAGGCGAATCCCCTCTATGCAAAGAAACCCTTGCTTGGGGGGCAAACGGCCTGACCGACGTCGCCTACCAATAAAAGCCTCGTGGGCTTTTGGGACGCCAGAAATTTTATAAGATAAAAAATGGTGGGCCCGGTAGGACTTGAACCTACGACCAAACCGTTATGAGCGGTTCGCTCTAACCAACTGAGCTACAGGCCCGGCGCACTGTTTAACACGCCTAATCGTCAAAGCCGCTTCGATTCTGCTTTGGCGGACAATGATTTAATACATATTTAGGCCAAAGAAAACAACTTCTTGTTTAAAAGGCCCCCCGCCCTTAATCATGCATATGAGAGGAAGCCGGGGCATCGGAATCATGCGCAGACCGTAAGGCCGACATTAAAGACGAGTGGAACTGATAGGGCTTTGCGACATGGTCAATGGGGGAAATCCCGCCGCCGGTTCCTTTAACCATAAGTGTGCCATAGCCCAAAAGCCTGCCTAAAATAGATTGGTCAATCGTTGCGCCCTCAACTTTTGGAAGCATCAACTCATAACTGGTCGTAGAGATGTACCCATGTTTAGCAATCACGCGTTGGTCGGTAATCACAAGTTCAGTTGAAATTTGCCGGATATAGCTAAAGAAAAGCTGCATGGCTCCTAAAAGGATCAAAGCCACGGAAACAAAACGAACAGGAGTCGTTAGATAGCTCGCCACATCCGGACCGGTATAAATCGTGACCAAAGGCACGGTAAAATGACCAATCAAGGCCCCCACAAGGGTAAAGCAAATACCTGACTTATAGATAATCCAGTGCAACTGAGCCGAATAAAGAACTTTTTCATTCGGCTGCATAGCGCGTTTAACATAAGAACTCATGCGCGTGGCTCCAATCCTGGCAGGCTGCGTTAGCTTTCCAAAGCGGCCAAATAATGTTCGACCTCAAGCGCGGCCATACAGCCCATACCGGCAGCGGTGACAGCTTGGCGATAGGTTTTATCCTTCACATCACCGGCGGCAAAAACGCCAGCAACATTCGTCGCCGTTGAGTCAGGCTTGGTCAGAAGATAGCCTTCCGCATCCATATCAAGTTTCCCCTTAAAAATAGTAGTAGCCGGAGAATGCCCAATGGCAACAAAAACGCCATGGGTAGCCAGCAACGTTTCTTCATTGGTCTTCACATTCTTGATAAGGACGCCGGTCACGCCGCGTGCAGGCTCTTCCTCCCCTTTGATTTCTTCAACGACGGAATCCCAAAGAACGGTAATCTTGGGATTTTTAGCGATCCGATCATGAAGAACTTTTTCGCCGCGAAAACTGTCGCGACGATGGATCATAGTGACGTGGTTTGTTAGTTGAGCCAGATAGAGCGCCTCTTCCAAAGCCGAGTTTCCCCCACCGACAACGACAACATCCTTGCCACGATAGAAAAACCCGTCACAGGTCGCGCATCCGGAAACACCGAACCCCTGAAAATGCTTTTCGCTTTCAAGCCCGAGCCAGCGCGCCTGAGCGCCCGTAGCAATCACAACAGCATCGGCTTCATAAACGGAACCGGAATCACAGGTACAAACAAAAGGCCGAACGGAAAAATCAACATCGGTGACAAGATCCTGCACCAAGGTCGCGCCAACGCGTTGAGCTTGAGCGGCCATTTGTTCCATAAGCTGGGGCCCCTGAATAGGTTCGGCAAACCCCGGATAGTTTTCAACATCGGCAGTGATCGTCAATTGGCCGCCGGGCTGCATGCCCTGAATCAAGGTTGGGGCTAAATTAGCGCGGGCGGCATAAATGGCCGCCGTATATCCAGCCGGTCCGGCTCCGATAATAAGTACTTTTGTATGTATTGGTTGCATGTCGATCACACCTTTTCCTCAATTTCATCAAAACATCAAAATCAAAAGCGATCCATACGCAAACTATACTAGGTTAATACAGCACCTCTCAAAGCAACAAAGGCCTGCAATGCTCAATATCGTTCCGCTTAATCGCGTCCACCCCAAACTGTTACGAATCATCGCCCTCCTCTTTATAGCTCTATCCATGCTGACAGCCTACATGCTGGACAATTATCACGCAACGCTGATGATGGACAGGCAAGATAAAACCGAAACATTGGTGGATAATGCCTATAGCCTGATTAACTATTACTATCTTAAATCTGCCAAAGACGAATTGACAACAGCACAGGCGCAAAAATACGCCTTGGAATCCATCAAACAATTGTCTTTGGACCAAGACGGCTATTTTTGGGTCATGGATACGCACCCCAGCATGGTGATGCACCCGATCCAACCGGCTTTAGACGGGCTGGACCTAACCGACTATGTCGGACCGGACGGGCGAAAACTGTTTTTAGAGATGGTCCAAATCGCCAAATCTCAGGAATCTGGCTTTATTAAATACCAGTGGACCAAGCCTAAACATGACCGCCAAGCCCTCTATCCCAAAATCTCCTTTATCCGTCTGTTTGCGCCATGGAATTGGATTGTCGGGTCCGGGGTCTATGTTGACGATGTCGATGCCGCGTTTTGGAATGCGGTTTATGTGGCCTGCGGAATTTCGATTGCCATCCTCATGTTTATCCTGACGCTGGCGATTACCGTAACGGAAAGCCTCAAGAAAACCTAAGCGACAATCAAACAAGCCGACAGCCTTTATCGCCCGACCACGGCGTTGGAAAGCCATTTAGTCAGCATTTGGGTAATCTGATCCTGCCGGATTGGCTTATTCAAATAATCATCCATGCCTGCGCGCAAACATTTTTCACGATCCCCAATCATCGCATCGGCGGTCAACGCGATGATAACCGTATGCTGGCCGAGATTTTCTTCATCGTGACGAATAGCGGCAGTAGCTTCAAACCCATCCATAAAGGGCATCTGACAGTCCATAAAGATGATGTCAAACGTATCCTTGCGCGTAGATTCCAAGGCCTCACGACCGTCGGAAGCTGAGGTTATGGAACACCCATGCTTTTCCAAAATTTTAGTGATAAGCATCAGGTTGATTTTCATATCCTCAACAACGAGCGCCTTAATACCGGCAAACATATCGGCATTAATTTTGCGAACGCGTCGGCCCGTGTGTGCCATGCTTGTTACCAAAGCGCGCGTAACCAACGGCATTTTTTCGCCGTCACGAGCCGCTTCTAAAATAAGCTGCATCATGCCTTTCAAATGATCGGGATAAAAAGGTTTAAGCAACAGCCCGTCAAAATTATTTTTCGAGGCGTATTCATTATTCACGGCCTGCCCATAAGCGGACAACAAAAGGAAATAAGGCGGAGCCTTAAGCTCACCGCTGCGCACACGCGCGACAAGCTCAGACGTCTCGCTATTTTTCAAGCGATATTCGCATAAAACAAACTGGTAGGGAGTGGCGCTTTCATCGGCACTGGAAATAAGCTCCCACGCGCGAGGCAGGGTTGATGCCTCTTCAACGACGACGCCCCAATCCAGAAAATACTTCTTCAGGATTTCCCCGGAAAGGGAATGATCGTCGGCTAAAAGAACGCGCACGCCCTGCAAGGAAACATCGGAGACAAGGAAAGGCGTAAAGGGAACGGTAGAAACGCCAAGCGTAACGTCAAACTGGAATTGAGAACCCTTGCCCAATGTGCTTTTGACGTTAATCGTACCGTCCATAAGGTCAACAAGCCCTTTGGATATAGCCAGTCCAAGCCCGCTTCCTCCAAACTTGCGGGTCGTTGCCTCTTCGGCCTGAGAAAATTTATCGAAAATATAAGCAAG
>JBFWLD010000143.1:0-5646 GCA_050252315.1 Bdellovibrionales bacterium | reverse complement strand
AAAGGCTCTAACTCTTTACTGCCGAGCAGATTCACGCGTTTAGGTCGTCGTCTAAGGACGCCAACCTAATCACGATCTGCTTTAACTCTTTACTGCCGAGCAGATTCACGCGTTTAGGTCGTCGTCTAAGGACGCCAACCTAATCACGATCTGCTCTAATGCGTGACTTGCGACGCATCGACGCGGCGCATTTGCTTTGGCACGAACCAAATCGTAAACGCCGCAAAAAACAGCACAAAAGCGAGAATGAATAAAAGATGATTGGTCGCCAGCATCATGCTTTGGCTTGAAACCATCAAATCGACGACATTGCGAGCAACCTCAGGCGGAGCGCCCTGCGCCTGCATAGCGGCAATCCCCTCGCGACTGTGAACGAGAAAGGAAAGCTCGGCTTTATTGTAACGCGTGCCGTCTTCCCATGCGGTAGAGATCAGCGAAGTCGCAAAAGCACCGGATAACGTCCTTAAAAAGTTCATCAACCCCGCGGCGGAATCCATCTCGACTTCATCCACATTGGCTAAAGCGATATTCATCACGGGAATGATAAAAAAGGGAAGACCAATCCCCATCAACAGGAACGGCAAAGCCACATCCCAATAGCTCATATCTGTATTGTTGTGGATCTGCAAAAAGGTGGTAATACCGATCCACCCAATCCCGCAAAAAACAATCCATCGTTCATCGACCTTTTCGGACAATAAAGCGGCTAAGGGCGCAAGAAAAACAGCAAGCACCCCAATCCACGCCACGGTTTTACCAGACCATGTCGCGGTATAGCCCATGTTAAATTGAAGCCATTGCGGCACAAGCACATTAATGCCAAAAAAAGCGCCAAACGCCAGTACAAGCGTCAGCACGCTGGCACTAAACCCGCGATGGCGAAAAACGCGCAAATCGACGATAGGATTATGATCGGTGAGTTCCCATATTAAAAAAGAAACAAACCCGATAAAAGCGGTCACGGCCAACATACAAATTTCGGTGGAGGCGAACCAATCGTGATCCTTCCCCTCATCCAGCATGATCTGCAACGAGCCGACCCAAACCACCAAAAGCCCGAGCCCGACAAGGTCGATGGACGAACGCCGCGGCGGCGCATCAAACCCCTTAAGCACGCGACCGACAATCAAAGCGCCAATAACGGCGACGGGCACATTCAGGTAAAAAGCCCACGACCAAGAATAATCATCACACACGATCCCGCCGAGAATCGGCCCGACGACGGGCGCGACTAAAGTTGCAACGGACCATAACGCCATGGCTGCCGCCGCCTTTTCTTTCGGAAAAATGCGAAGCAGAAGAGTCTGTGACAAAGGCATCAAAAACCCGCCGCTGAATCCCTGAAGGATGCGCGCAAAAACCAGCATCGACAAAGACGTGGACAGGCCGCAAAAAATGGAAGCCGCGCCGAACAAAAACATCGAAATCGTAAAGACCCGCACGGCCCCGAACCTCGCGGCAAACCATCCGGTCAAGGGAACGGAAATCGCTTCGGCGACCGCATAAAAAGTAATAACCCACGTCCCTTGCGACGAGCTAATCCCCAGATTCCCGGCAATCGTCGGGATCGCGACATTCGTGATGGTAAGGTTCATCACGGCGATGAAATTGCCCGCGGCCAAAAGCAAAGCAACAAACCATTGCATAGCCTCGGAAAGCGAGCTTACCCCGCGCGGTGCCGCCGTCTCCTGTGAAAGGTCCTGATCCATAAAATCAACGCGCTTTCGTATCAATGGTAACGTCCATGGAAAGCCCAACCTGTAACGGATGAGCCTCAAGCTCCTTGGGGTCCAGTTCAATACGAACCGGCAAACGCTGGACGACTTTAATCCAGTTGCCGGTAGCGTTCTGGGCTGGGATCAAGGAAAAAGCCGCTCCAGTGCCGCCGGAAAGCCCAATGACACGCCCGTGATAAACAACGTCATCGCCGTATAAATCGGAAATCAGCTCGGCTGGTTGCCCGGACTTAACCTCACGCAATTTATTTTCCTTGAAGTTGGCATTCACATAAACCTTGGACAAAGGAACGATCGACATTAACGGAGCCCCGGCATGGACTTTTTGCCCAAGCTGTACCTCGCGCTTGACGATAACCCCATCAATAGGCGAATGAATGACCGTCCGCTCTAAATCCACATCGGCTTTTTCCATAACGGCTTTGGCCGTATCGAACGCAGCTTTCGCCACGCGGTAAGCATTTTCCGCATTGGTCAGCTCTTCGGCTGCGATCGACCCGGAAGAGGCAAGCGCCTTGCGTCGGTCAAGATCAATCTTGGCGCGATCCAAATCCGTTTGTGATTTTGCTAACAGTCCCTTGGCCCGCTCACGATCAAGCCGAGCGTCAATATCGTCGATAACGACCAAAACATCGCCGGTTTTAACCGACTGTGTATCCGTGACATTCACCTCTTTGATGGTCCCGTCAATGGATGGCGTAATCTGGGCGACTTCGGCAGCGACATAGGCATTGTCAGTGGAAATGGTCCCCGCAAGGAACGCGTACCAATACAAACTCCCTACCAAAAACACCGCGACAAGGATGCCGCCGAAAAGAAGGAACAACCGTTTCCGGCGATGCTCTCGAGATTCAATACCAAACATTCTACTCTCCCTGTTTATTTACATTGCCTTCAAGAGCGAACCCGCCCCCCAAGGCGCGTACCAAAGCGACATCCAGCGTAAACGACCGCGTTTTCAAGTCGGCAAGCGCACGTCGGCTGGCGATCAACGCATCTTCAGAACGCAGTACGTCCAGATAGGCGGCAAGCCCGCCCTTATACCGGTTATGAATAACCTCATAAGCTTTCTCCGAAGCGACCAGCGCAGCCGTTGTCTTGTTAAGACGTGGCGCAAGCATGTTCTCGCTTGTCACGACATCCGCCACTTCGTGCAAGGCCTGCTGCAACGTCGCATCATAAGTGGCGACAGCTTCGTCATATTCCGCACGCGACTGACGGTACTGAGAGCGCAAAAGCCCACCATCAAAAATTGGCAAACTGACGGAAGGCCCAACCGCCGCGATCAACGATGCGCCTGTTGCAAAATGCCCTAACCCCAAAACACTTTGCCCGACGCTACCGACCAGATTGACGTTCGGATAAAACGAAGCGGACGCAGCGTCGATCCGCTTGGCCGCCGCCTGAGCCCGCAAGCGCGATGCCGCAATATCCGGACGCCGTCCCAAAAGATCAGCAGGAAGATTTTGAGGAAGGCCGAAAGCCTGAAGCTCGTGAATATCAGGACGTTCAAGATGTAAAGCCAAATCAGGTCCGCTGCCGATCAACGCAGCTAAACGATTTTTAGCCAAAGCGACTTGTTCCTTGATCGCTTCGATCTCGGCCTCGGTGCTCGCCGCAGCGGCAAGCTCTTGTTCATAGCTTCCAAGATTTTCAAGGCCATTACGTTGACGTTTCTGAATGAGGTCGGCTGTTTTCTGACGCACCAGAAGCGCATCCATGGCCGCGTCTAGATTGGCATAAAGATGAGCAAGCTCGGCATAGGCCGAGGCTACGGAAGTAGAAACAATCAGCCGAGCCTGAGCCTGTTCAAGCTCGACAGCCACGGCATTGGACACGGCAGCCGCCACCAAAGAACGGTTCTTGCCCCAAAAATCCAGTTGGAAATTCATATCCAACGTCGTTGCCGCCGTATCGTTATACCCCGTTGGAAGCGGCACCCCCAAATTCTCACTCTGCCTCAATTTGGTATAAGACCCGTTGCCACTTATGTTGGGATAAAGGGCGGATTCACTCTGCCCGACCGAGGCCTGCGCCTGACGCACGCGGGCTTGCGCCTGCGCAAGCGTAGGCGATTGCTCAAGCGCAAGGTCGATCAACCGCGTAAGCTGCGCATCTCCGTAAGCGTGCCACCAGCCTTCAACTGGCCATCCCGTAAGATCGGAAGCGCCAAAACTTTCCTCCGTCTGGTACGACTCAACAGCCCGCGTTTCAGGCGCTTGCCCTAAATCCGGCTGGATCGCGCATCCGCTTAAAAGCGAAAATATTGCAATAAAAACAATGCCATTAGACCAATGGCGCTCCCCCAACATACCCATGAAAATCCCCTTGACATAACCGTACGGTATGGTACGCTTATATAGTTTGAAAATAATTTTTGTCAACGACCTTTTTTCGAAAGGACCCTCATGCGGCAAAAGACTGACAAAAAAAGGCAACAAATTCTGCAAGTTGCCTCTAAACTTTTTTTAAAAAACGGGCTCGACGCCGTCTCCATGTCCCAAATCGCCGTGGCTGTCGGCGGCTCTAAATCGACGCTCTACGGCTATTTTCAAAACAAGGAAGAACTCTTTCTAGAAGTCGTACTCGACGGCATCGCTCAAATGGTCGAAAAAGGCGCCGACAGCATCATCGAACCCTCTCTACCTTTGTTTGAAAAACTCCGCCTACTCGGCGCCGAATACCTCACCTTCATTCTCACGGATGACTCCATTGCGATGCGCCGAATGGTCACGGCGGTATCCAACCGGAAAGGCGCAGGCCGCCAAGCCTTTCAGAAAATCATCCACGATTCATGGTCACACGTCGCAGCATTGATCGAAGAAGGGATGAAGACCGGTCAAATCAAAAAAGGCGACCCATGGCAAGCGGCAACGCATCTCAAACGTCTTTTTGAATATGATCTCCTCGACGTGCGCTTGTTGGATTCCAAACACAAAATATCCGCTGAAAAAATAGATGAAGCCGTGGACCTCGGCCTGAAAATCTTCAAAAGCTATTACGGAAAAAAGTAAGGCCCCCACACCACGCCTCGGACGACTCGCCCCCCCTCCATACAGCCCACAACCTCTTCCATTAAAAAACCAATCCCTAACGTCTGTCATTCCGTGGCGCGCCTAAAGGCGCGAACACGGAACCCCATTTGGTTTTATTTTTATATTTTGCTTTGATTGTTTTTTCTGTTGCTTGGATCGGGGTTCATTCCCCTCCCCCAGCCCTTTGTGCTGGCCCAACCACCACCGCCCCCAAAAGCACCTTCAAATTTTAAAACCGAGCCCTCAACGTCTTTCCGCAAAACTTTCCCCCTCAGGAAAGTTTTGCGGAACCCAGTCGTCCGTTCCACACTCTCCCTACCTTTCCAATTAAAGAACCTAATCCCCAACGTCTGTCATTCCGTGGCGCGCCTAAAGGCGCGAACACGGAATCCCATTTGGTTTTATTTTTGTCCTTTGCTTGGATCGGGGTTCATTCCCCTCCCCCTGACGCGCTCCATCGCTAACGGTTTGGAAGGTCTGTCTCTTTTCTCTGCCGTTGCCTTGTCGTAGATAGGAAAGACGGTGAACGAATCTTCTCTTCAAACCAATTCTTCACTTACGAAAAGTAGATACCTATCGTGTATCAAGAGTTGGTTTATTTTCCCCAAGGGCTGGGTTACCTCCCAACTGTCATCCCGTTGTAAAACGGGATCCAGACTAAAGTTTTTTCTATGAGGGTCAGTAAATGGGTTTTCAATCTGGATCCGATTTTCAGTGGGATGGCGATACCTTTTAGCTGAAAAGTAAGGATGCAAAAACCAACTCTTGAACTGCGATGGGTATAGAACAAAAAACCGCCGAGATGGCGGTTTCTTAAGATTTGATGGTGCCGTTGAAGAGATTTGAACTCCCGACCTTGGCTTTACGAAAGCCCT
>JBFWLD010000142.1:0-5658 GCA_050252315.1 Bdellovibrionales bacterium | reverse complement strand
CCGATCTCAAAACTGGAGCGTCAAATCTACAACCTTCGGGAAGATGCCAAAACAGCGCGAGAGCTTCGTCAAACCCTGAGCGACCAAGACGTCGCCGCTCTTTTGTCCAGCCCCGATCGCACCGCCATGACAGGCCAGATGGAGGCTCTGGCCGCTGCCGCACGATTATCCAATGTAGTTTATCACCTTTCCTCGCCGGAGCCGTGGCATGGCGACAGTGCGTTTCCCGGCATCCAAAACATAACGCAAAGCCGCCTTACCCTTGAAGCCGACGCACCGAACGATTCAGATCTTTTCACTTTTATCGAAAGTCTGCGCCATGTTCCGGGCCGCATCGCGCCGGAGTTGCTTGAAATCACGCGCCTCTTTCCTAAAGAAGAAAAAGTCCGCGCCCTAAATCTTCATCTTAAGCTGTCCGGCCTATGGCTCACCAACGATCCTGACGGAGGGCCCTGACATGCGTGCCACTTTCTTCTTTGGGGTCGCATTGCTGTGCCTTTGTCCGCCTGCCTTTGCGCAAGGCTCGCTCTTTTTCACGCCGCCGGAGTTGCAATATATCGAACGCGAAGTGCAAAAGAATCCTCCCGATGCGGCGGCCCAAGCCAAACATCTGCTACATCTGGGCTCCATTCTCTATTTCGGGCCAACACGCTGGAGCCTCTGGCTGCAAGGCACAAAATGGACGCAAGAGACCGCCCCAACAGGCGACATCGAAATCCTGTCCGTAACCCCGACGGAAGTCCGCCTCAACGCCCTGTTACGCAACGGTAGCCAACTTAAAAACGTCCGTCTTCGCCCGCACCAAAGCCTGAATCTTCTGACGGGAAAAATTATCGAAGGCTTATGAGTGCTGCCCTTTGACGACACTTTTCAAATAACGGATTCGTTGTTCGACTTGATAAGACCGCGGCTTGGCTAAGCGCCGATACAGCCGCAAGGCCTGCGCCGCATGCCCCAACCGGTCGTGAGAAACCGCAACGCCTAACCTGTATTCTTGATTGGAAGGGGTCAAACGTTGTGCCCTTTTCCATGACAGTAAAGCCTTTTGAAAATCGCCATGCCGCGAAGCCGCACGAGCTACCGCCGCATACACAGCCGCATAAGCCGGATAGGTCCGGCTCATCTTTTCAAGCTGATCCGCACTGTCCGGCCCGTCGGCCTGATCCAACGCATAAACCCGCCCGGCCAGCGCCGCCTTATTGTCCGGGTCCCGCCGCAAAATCTCGGCATAAATAGCTGCCGCTGTAGGCCAATCTCGATCGTTAAGCGCCGCATGTCCTTGTGCCAAATCAGCAGACAGCGACGAAAACATGGTAGCGGGCAACACTTCTATAGTTGTGCCCTCAGGGCCGAACTTACCCCCGCCCCCTTCCGTGTCCGCCCCGACCGCTTGAGCCGCAGCTTCCTGCAAAGCCACAGCAACAGGGTCCGTCTCCTCAGGCTCGTTTAAAACAATGCCGTCCTGTTCCTGCGCCGCAAGCGGCCTTCGTTGGATTTCGAAAGCGACGGGCGTGACCTTTGCCGCCGCCTCCCGAGGCTGAACGTCAGAAAACAAAACAAAAAATAGAAGCACTACCCCCGCGCCTATACAAGCCGACACAAACGACGCTACGGCCAGCACCATGCCAAGCTGACGCAAGGAAACCACGCGCGCCGCCGAAGGAAACGGAACGACCACAGGCCCGGTTGAAGACGGGGCTGACGCATCGGATCGGACAAGAGAATCGAGGCGGCATTTCATCGCTGTGCATCTTCATGTATTTCATAAAAAATTGCAAAAGGATCCTTTTGGGGCTGTTTTAAAGAAGCCTTGCACCTCTTTGCCTTTAAAGGAGAAGATATACGATTGTATTTTTTATTTATTAGGCAGGCAAAACAACTAAGCACACCCTTCTATTCTATCCAATAACGAATTATTCACAGAATTTATATTTCATTACGTCATCTAAATCGCAACTCAATAAAGTAAGGTGATGCCATGATGCGCTGGTGGTCGAATGCAAGTTTGATGCTGAAAATTTTCTTACCCCAAGTCCTCGTAATCACCGTCTGCATCATTCTCATTGCAACGGCGCGGTCCGGTTTTACCGAACTCAACGACGGAACATCAAGAATGATGTCCAACGATGTGGCGCGCATCATTATGTCGCTCGAAGGACGTTCAGCCCTAAATCGGATTGAAGGCGCAGTAAAATCCATTTTGCTGGCTGAATCACCAAGCCAAATCAATACCCGCGTTGAGGAGTACAATGCCGTTTACACCGACGTCAACGCCAAGCTAAACGAACTTGTCAACATCATCAAAAATCCGGAACGCAACGCCCTTGCGAAAGAAGGCATTGCTTTAATGGAAGGCTATAATAAACTCACAGAAAAAGCGATCGAAGCCAAACGCCGTGGCGACCTCTCCGCAGGAATACAAGCCGCGACGGAAGCCGGGATTAACCGCACGACCACGCGCAGCAATTTGTCCAAGATTATTGATTCCTACAAGCAAGATATTACAGAACAAACGAAAGAAATGGAAGGAACAGCATCCTCGACCAAAAGCACGCACCTGTTGATTTCCGTGCTGGGCCTGGGCATCGCTTACGGTATTTTGTGGTGGGTTATCACCGGAGCCATGAAACAACGCCGTCAGGACATGCTGAATCTGGCCCGCGACTTTGAAGACAGCGTCAAGGCCGTCGTGGAAGATGTTTCGAAATCGGCAGGCGAATTGAAAGCCGCAGCAGATACATTGGCGACGACCTCGCAGGAGTCGAATAAATTGACTGGCACAGTCGCTGCGGCAGCGGAGCAAACTTCCTCTAACATGCAAACGGTTGCGACCGCGACGGAAGAGCTGACTTCTTCGATTGGCGAAATCAGCCGTCAGGTTACGGAATCCACTGACATTACACAAAAAGCCGTAGATCAGGCCAACACGACCAATAAAACGGTTTTGGATTTGGCGGAAACAGCAGAGAAAATCGGGCAGGTCATCAACTTGATCGGTGAAATTGCCAGCCAGACCAATCTGCTTGCCCTTAACGCAACGATCGAAGCGGCCCGCGCAGGCGAAGCAGGAAAAGGCTTTGCGGTTGTGGCCTCGGAAGTCAAATCTCTGGCGACGCAAACCGCCAAAGCAACGGAAGAAATCACCCAACAAATCAGCAGCGTCCAGCAAGCAACGACCACATCCGTCTCTGAAATCGAGAGAATCCGCGAAACCATTGTCGGGATCAATCAGGTAACAACGAGGATCGCTTCCGCCGTTGAGGAGCAAGGCACGGCAACGCAGGAAATCGCACGCAACATTACAGAGGCCACGGCAGGTACGCGCGACGTTTCACGAAATGTCGGCGGGGTCAGCCGCGCGGCAGAGGAAACCGGAGCTATCTCCACACAAGTCCAAACGGCGGCAAAGAAATTAACCGACCAGTCCGAGATTCTTCGTGCCAAAGTGGAAACCTTCTTAGTAAAAGTCCGGGCTTAAGCCCGGCTTTTTAAATCATAAAGCCTAAAAAAACACAATAAGATAGGGATCGTCCCCCCATATGCTTTTGCTTCTTTTCGCGAGGAATAAAAATGAAACTATTAAAACCCTTGTTTTTAACAGGAATGATTATATAACTTGGCAAAAATTTTGAACAATGCGGAAACAAGCTTCTCATGCCCAAGATCGGATCGTCCCAAGAAAAAGCTGAAGAAAAAGCGGCCAAAGAACGCGGCGTATATTTTGTCCTTGCCATCGGTATCTTGCTGGCGGGCAGCCTTTATTACGCGCAGCATCCGACCAAAACCCCCCAGTCGAAGTTTGCCAAAAACGCGTTGTCCCTTTTAAAAACGCAGTCGAGCCAACAACTCCCCGCCCCGCCGCACTACGCCTCTTTAACGCAGGAAGAAGCCGCGCCCGCAGCCAGTCGCCCCGAACATCCGGCGACGCCAGCTCCGGAAAACAAAGAACACCAGCTCTAGAGAGCAGATCGTGATTAGGTTGGCGTCCTTAGACGACAGCCTAAACGCGTGAATCTGCTCGGCAGCAATGAGTCTAAGGGTTTCGTTTTAACTACCTAAACGCGCCGTTGGATTTACGTTTAGACTTTACGCCTTTTTCACAGGCGGCAACGCCACGCGGATATGCAGTTCTTGCATACGCTCCGGCGGTACAACATTCGGCGCCTGCATCATCAAATCCAGCGCCTGTTGGTTGAGCGGGAAAGCGATAATCTCGCGAATATTGGGCTCATCCGCCAGCAGCATGACAATACGGTCAATGCCGGGAGCGGACCCTCCGTGAGGCGGGGCTCCAAGCTTAAGCGCCGACAACATCCCGCCGAACCGGCTTTCCAATTCCTCCGCCGAGTATCCGGCAATCGAAAAGGCCTTATACATAACCTCCGGCAAATGGTTGCGGATAGCGCCCGACGAAAGCTCGATACCGTTACACACAATGTCGTACTGATAGGCTTTAACGGTCAGAGGGTCTTGCTCCTCCAACGCCTTCAAGCCGCCCTGTGGCATAGAAAACGGATTATGGGAAAAGTCGATCTTTTTGCGCTCTTCGTCATATTCGAACATCGGAAAATCAACGATCCAGCAAAAGCGGAAAGCGTTCTTTTCGATAATATCCATATCCTGCGCGATTTTAGTACGCGCCTGCCCGGCCATCTTGGCGGCGACATTCGGCTTGTCGCACACAAAGAACACAGCGTCGCCGTCTTCACAGCCAGTGATCGAGCGCAATTCCTTTTGAGCTTCCTCACCGACAAAGCGAGCGATCGGCCCCTTCCCCGCGCCATTTTCAAAAATGATATACCCAAGACCCGGTGCGCCGATCTCCTTAGCCCAATCGTTCAGCTTGTCAAAAAAGCTGCGCGGCTTGTCCGAAACTTTGGGAGCGCGAATCGCGCGCACCACACCGCCCGCATCAATGGTCGAACGAAAAGCACGGAACTCCACATCCGCACGAGCAAAAACGGACGTCACATCCGAAATCAAAAGGGGATTGCGCAAATCCGGCTTGTCCGAGCCGTAAACCAGCATGGCCTCTTCATACGGAACGCGCCGGAAAGGAGGCTTATCGACAGCAGCAGGCGTTTCACGGCGGAATCCGGCAAACTCGTCAAACACGCCATGCAAAACAGGCTCAACCGCATCAAAGACATCTTCTTGAGTGACATAGCTCATTTCAAGATCAAGCTGATAAAACTCACCGGGGCTGCGGTCAGCGCGAGCGTCCTCATCGCGGAAGCACGGCGCGATCTGGAAATACCGATCATAGCCAGCAATCATCAAAAGCTGTTTGAACTGTTGAGGAGCCTGCGGCAACGCATAAAACTTTCCGGGATGCAAACGCGAAGGAACCAAAAAGTCGCGCGCGCCTTCGGGGCTGGAAGACGTCAGGATCGGAGTCTGATATTCACGGAACCCGGCATCCCACATGCGGCGACGGATCGACGCGATCACGTCCGCGCGAAGCTTCATGTTTTGTTGCAGGCTCTCGCGACGCAAATCAAGGAAGCGATAGGTCAATCGAACGTCTTCCCCCGTATCGGGTTCGGCATTGACCTGCAGCGGCAATGGATCGGCAGCGCTTTGAACAAGGAACTCTGGAATATCCAACTCTACCGCGCCGGTCGGTAATTTCGCGTTCAAAGTCTCGTCAGGCCGAGC
>JBFWLD010000141.1:0-5661 GCA_050252315.1 Bdellovibrionales bacterium | reverse complement strand
AGCTGGCTCGCCCCCTTTATCGACAGAGGCACTGACCGAAGAGCCAAGGCCACCGACCGTATAGCCGACACCGGTCAAACTCCCTAAAGAAACCGCATCGGTAGGAGAAATCGAGTAGGTAAACACGATCTTCGACATTCCGCTAAGCGATCCAGTGTATAACGCAGACAATAGAGTTGTATCCACTTTTGTTGTCGCTTCATACGAGAAGGTCGGATCGACATTTCCAAACGTGGTAACCGAGGTAATAGCAGCTTTGGCTGGATTAACCGACAAAACGCCGCAGATAACAGCAAGAGCTAATATGAATTTCTTCATATCAAAGGATCCTTTCTCAGGCACAAAATACCAAAAATCGACTCGTTTTAGCACAACCGTTTAACAAACGCAACAGATTAAGCACTACACTATCTATTGACATATAGACATTAACCAACCACCATTTACCCTTTAACGGTTGGCCTTATCTTCCTTATACGCCCCACTTTTTACAACGATTTTAGAAGGGTTTGAGCTTGGCCTCTTTCATTAAAATCCTCTTTTGAATCAAGGGCCTTTTGCAAATTTAGAGCGGCTTCGGCCTTACGGCCTGCCTGCGCCAGCAAGACCCCATAATGATAATAGACCTCAACCGGCAATTTTCCCTGATAGGAAAGGATGCGCTCGTAAATGGTTTGGGCCTGGTCCACTTTCCCTTGCAGGAAATAGACCCAACCAAGGGTATCGAGAAAAGAGGGATTCGTGCTCCGGATAAACCGTTCGGCCAACACTCGGGCATGCTCTAGAGCCGCCGGGTCCTTGGCTTGATGATCTGCAATGATCTGCGCCGCATTATTCGCTACGGCATCAAAATCCGGGTTACGAGCTAACACGCGTTCATAAATGACCAAGGCTTCGTCATATCTCGACAGGGACATCAAAACTTCAGCCCGCAGCAGATCCGGGCGAAAATCCATCACAAACAAGGATTGCGCCTGATCCAAAAGACCTAAGGCGCTTTCTGTTTGGCCGTCTTTTATCTCAAGCTGGGCTAAGGCCAAATAAGGCTCTACATCTTGGACTTTGTCGTCTATAGCACGTTTATACGCGGCCTTGGCAGGCGCGACTTCCTTCATATCCTGATAAATCCGTCCAATTAAGGCTTGGACGGCCCCTAAATTCTCTGGGAAAGAGCGCAAATACAAAAGAGCCTCCGCACTTGTTCCGGCCTGTTGGGATGCAGACGCAAAAGCCAACAAAGCATGTTCCGCTATAGGCGCGGTCGGGTCGGCACTAATTATCTTTTTGAACAATTCGATGGCTTGCGGATAACGAACCTGCTCAGCCTCTATTTGACCCCGCAGAAAGGCACCGGTCATCTGCTGGCCGTTGATCTTCTCCAGCTCGTCTATCGCCGATAATGCCAAATCCCATCGTTTCATTTGGATGGCAATTCTTGCAAGGCTTTCCCATCCGACAGAATATTTAGGGTCAGCTTTCGTTACAAGCGACAAAAGCTTTATCCCGTTTTCAGGCTCGTCATGCGCCGCGTAAATTTGGGCCAAACGAACTTTGGACGGAAGATCCTCTGGCGCTATTTGTGTTAGCTGCACAAAGGTATCCATGGCTAAGTCCAGATGCCCCTGCGAAAGCAGGCTTTCGCCCAAAAGCTGCAACGCTTCTGAAAACTCCGGATGATCCCGGACCACCGTGCGAAGAACAACGATAGCCTGCTGATAATCGCCAAGATCGTACAAAAGTTGCGCCTGAATGAACAACGCATCAACATTATTGGGATCCTGTTCAAGAACAGCCTGAACCAATTTTTCCGCGAGCGCCCGGTCCCCTTTGACAAAATGGATACGCGCCAGAGAGGCCCTGGCCGTTAAACTGTGTTTAACGTCATTTCCTGCATCAGCTTGCTGAACAACTTCCTGCAATAAAACGATCGCCCGGTTGATGTCTTTATGGGAAATATATAAATCCGCCAGCCAAAAGATAAGATCAGGATTGTCCGGATAAGTTTCCATATAAGCCTTAATCGTTTTCTCGGCTTCCTCAATCCCACGATTATGATCTAGAAAATCAACAAACCTCTTTTTCATCGACCAATCATCCGGCATCGCCGCCACGCCGTCTCGCAATACTTTTTCGGCACTGTCGATCTGTTTGGCGTTTACATAGACTTCCGCCAAATCATCTCGAAAACGTTTATCTTTTGGCTTGAGGTTAAAGATGACTTTATAGGCCTCGGCAACTTTATCAACTTGCGATTTTTTTTCATAAACCATGGCCTTTAACAAAAGAAGGGAGACGTTCGTAGGATTCTTGGACACGCCCTCTTCCACAACGGACGACGCCTTGGCCTCATCCCCTTTAGCCAAATAAAGACCCGTTAATACAGTATAAGCGATGACATTTTCGCCTTCTAAAGACAAGGCGCGATAGGCTTCGCGTTCCGTGGCGTCATACTCTTTATGCTGCAAATGCAGCGCCGAGCTAAGCGCATGGGTTGCGCCGTCGTTCGGGGCCTCTTGCAAAAGGATATCGGTTCTTTTTTGAGCCTCTTCCAACTGGTCGCCTGCAATAAAATACTGCACCAACTTTTGTAAGGCCGCTTTATGGTGAGCGTCCTGCTGTTCCGTCGCAATAAAATTCTTAAAGGCTTCCGTCAGATTGCCCTGCGCCTCATCAATAAGCCCTAGTCGGTAACGGACCTCGGCATCAGCAGGCTTGAGGCGGGCCGCGTTTTTATATTCCAAGCGGGCCGTTTTGTATTCTTTTTGATCATAGAGTTCAGCCCCACGTTTCATATATTTGTCATATTTTTCTTCGGGCTTCTCACAAGCGGCCAAAACCAAAGGAAGAAACAAAGCGGCTATAAGAATCCTTTGCGACACCTTCATTCAGCCCTCCGACATTAGCTTTTATCAAAAAAAGGAAAACGTTCTCGATTATTTAAAACGGTGCCAATGACATTGGCCTGTGACAAAATATCCATGCTGCGCTTAACATCCTGCGCCCGAGTTACGCCATCTTGCACAACCAACAAGAAAGCATCCACATGCGGCAAAAAGGTCAAAGGATCGTCCTGTGCCAACAAAGGCGGCATATCGTAAATAACCATTCGGTCCGGATATCTGGATTTAAGCTCTGCCGCCAGAGCGCTCATTTGCGGCGACCCCAATAGTTCAGAGGATTGCTCAAGTTGTCGGCCAGCAGGCAATGTTGTCAACCGTTCAAACGGCAATCGGAGCAAACATTCCGACAACTCGTTTCGCCCGGCCAGATAATCCGTTAAGCCAAGCTCAGGATTAAGCCCCAAATAACGGTGAAGGCTTGGCTTGCGTAAATCCAAATCAACCAGCAACACCGTTTGCTTAAGATCCAACGCGATGCTGACGGCGAGATTAAGAGCGATGGTTGTTTTCCCTTCCCCATAATTAGGGCTTGTAATGGCCAAGGTATTAAAATGGTGATTACCCATGGTTTGCAAAACTTGCGTTCGTAAAAGCCGAAACAAATCCGCTTCATAACTGCGTAAACGATGGGCCAACACACGGTTCTCTTCAAGAACATCCTCAGACATGGAAATCGTCCCGACAGGAACCCCGGACAAATTCGAGGGACCCCCTTTGGCCTCAAGGCTTTTTGTCGAAGGCACCGATACTGTCGTTTCCCGCAAGGCGCGAGCCTTTTGTAAGGCTTTTTCCAACTTGTCCATATAGACCTCAATCTTTTTCTTAGTACAATCCTAAACGCATCGCTATGACCGAAACCAACACATCCAACGGCATAACCAGATAAGAAACCAGAATAGTCCCAACCACCACGACCGCGACGACCGCTATAGCCATTTGAACATGACGGCGTGTAACCTTTATTTTTTCATCTTTCGTGACAATGTGTGGGATAACAATCAAAGGTGCCACGCCCACCAACGCTTCCAACTGCCCCGCGCCGATAACGCTGCCGCTGATTAATTGAATTCCGATAATCGTGGTGCATCCTGCCGCTATAGAAAAAAGCAAGCCAGCCAACAACAACATTTTTCGCGAAGGCTGCGTGCTCGTAGGAAGTTCCGGCGGATTAATGATCTGAAGCCGCTGCCCAGCACGATTCTTCTCGATCGTTTCTTTCATTTCCGCTTCCATTTTCATGGCCTGAAGCTGACGATAGCGTTCTTGGGCATTAGCGTAATCCCTAGAAAGTTCCGCCATAATTTTTTCTGCCTCTGGGTTTTCAACAACGGCTTTTTGATATTTATCCACTTGCTCCTGCAGCGCCTTTTTCTGAGTTTCCAAAGCGCGACCCCGTTCCTGCGCCGCCTGCATCTGGGCAACCACCGAAAGATAGGCTGGGTTATCCGCATCCTTTTTCACGAAAGAAGCCGGTTTACTCACTTCATCGGCAAGTTGTTTCCGCAAGGAACTCAACTGGTTTTTCAAAGAAACCACATCCGGATTTTCCGCACCTTTTGTTTTTTGGGCGGAGGAAAGACGGGCCGTAACATCATCAATAAGGGCTTGAACCGTCGCTATCTTTCCTTGTCCTTTGGCATATTTTTCTAAAGACTGCATCTGACGGCGTGCCTTAACAACATCCGGATGGTCCGGCCCATATTTTGCCGATAAAGCCGCATAGTCGGCTTGAGCGGCACGAAGTTGTATGCTGGGTGTCGTAAGGACTTGGTTCTCGCCCACCACGCGTGAATAAGGGTCGATCGAGGCAAGCTGGGCCTGTAAGGCGCCAAGAGAACCGAGATTTGAGGTGATCTGAGACTCCAACGATTGCATATTCATCATTAAAGAAGTCATCACCGACTGATTAAAAGAAAGCGCATCAGGACGAGAATCTCCATATTTGGCTTGGAAATCAGCAATTTTCTTTTCTTGCTCTTTAAGAGACTTTTCTAGATTCTCGATTTGTCCCGCCAAAAATTCCGTCGTTTCCTTGGCCTGCGTTTGACGCTGCTTAATGTCTTCATCTAAAAACCGAGAAATCAACTCGCTAGTTACCTGCTGAGCCAAAAGAGGATTGCTGTAGTCAAAACTCAAGGTAAACGCAATCGTCGAAACCGTGCTGTTTCTGTATCGACCGGTCGAGGAACTTCCGACTAAGTTCACGGAAATCCTCTGACGCATACTGTTGGCAATATCTGCCATGGGTCGTTTTTGTCTGGATCCCGGATAAAGATTAAATTTCGTGATAATTTCAACAAGCGACCCCGTAGAAAGGACTTTCTGTTGGAGATAGCTTATTCTTAAATCAGCCATGGCCTCGCGCGAAGAACCATCCTTTTCATTGACCACCTTATCCGCAACTTCAGGCAACGCGATTTCAACCGTAGCCGTCGAACGATAATTGGACCAACGAAACGCAAAAAACATCGAAAGCAGAAAAACAACCCCAAAAACAGCAACAAAAAGCCTTCTGCGCCGCCATAAGGCTAAAAGAAAATCTTTAATAATAATCTCTTCCATTCTTCGTGGCTCTCCCTCGCGCCATGTCCGATATTTTGAACAACCCAATACCTTAAAGCGCTGGCGTATAACTAATACCCAAACGGAAAAGGGTCTGCCTTGCTATGCCCGAGTTCGTTGTAAAAGTTTCACGTTTGTACCTACATTACGTCGAAATTCCAAGCGTTTCAGTCCAATGATAGGTCAGACTGGCCAGCCC
>JBFWLD010000140.1:0-5743 GCA_050252315.1 Bdellovibrionales bacterium | reverse complement strand
TGATAAAAATAGCATATGAAATCGTTATGTTACCGGCCTCGATCGCGCTGGCCCGATGGATGAAACGGCTGGAAGGCATCGAACATTTCGACCGCCAAAAGCTCCGCATTGTGTAAGGTTTGACTGAAAAAATCTCCCCAGACTTCCAATCATGGTTAACGCCCCAAGGGCAATTATAAACTAGATTTTTCCGCCGACATGCTCTAGGACTTAGTTCCAGCCTAAAACATGGTGCCTTGAACTCCCTGAGTCGATTCAGGGCCGGTTTTTTGCGTTACCCGATAACAGGAGATTTGTGATGGAAAATGTGCTGCTCGTCATCCATGTGATTGTTGCCATAGCTCTTATCTGCGTGGTTTTGATGCAGCGCTCGGCACAAGACGGCGGCGGCCTGATGGGCGGCGGCAGCACCATGGGCGGTCTGTTCACCGCGCGCGGTTCGGCCAATCTTTTGACGCGCACGACCTCTATTTTAGCAACCTTATTCATCGTGCTTTCGTTGGTGCAGGGGATTATGGCTTCCCATAAACATGCCAACCGCACGCTGGCCGAACAAATCGCCCCGATTGCCGCCCCCACAACAGAAACGACGACTTCGACGGAGGAGGGGGCCCCGGCTCCGGCACAACCGACCAAAACGGAACAACCGGCTCCGGCAGCCAAGTAAGACGCATCGTATAGTATAGGAATAAAATTAAGGAGGCAGACCATGGACACACGCTTTATTTTTATAACGGGCGGGGTCGTCTCTTCTCTTGGCAAGGGCTTGGCCGCCGCAGCGCTCGGCTCGCTTTTGCAAGCGCATGGCTATAAAGTTCGCCTTCGCAAACTCGATCCGTATCTGAATGTCGATCCCGGCACCATGAGCCCCACTCAGCATGGCGAAGTCTTCGTCACGGATGACGGCGCGGAAACCGATCTCGACCTTGGCCATTACGAACGTTTTACCGGTGTGCATGCCCGTCAAAGCGACAATGTAACCACAGGCCGCATTTACTCGACCGTGATCGCCAAGGAACGCCGTGGCGATTATCTTGGCGCAACAGTACAGGTCATTCCGCACGTCACGGACGCCATCAAAGAATTTGTCATGGCGGATTTGACGGACGAAGATTTCTGCTTATGCGAAATCGGCGGCACGGTTGGCGATATTGAAGGACTGCCTTTCCTTGAGGCGATCCGGCAGCTCGGCAATGAGTTGGGACGTGAACGTAGCCTCTTTATTCACCTGACCTTGCTGCCCTACATTAAAACGGCTGGTGAACTGAAGACCAAACCCACTCAACACTCGGTCAAGGAATTGCTCAGCGTCGGAATCCAGCCGGATATTCTGCTGTGCCGCTCGGATCGCGAAATCCCGGAAAACGAACGCCGCAAAATCGGCCTATTTTGCAACATTCCGCAGGAAAACGTTATTGCAGCGCTCGACGTAGAAACCATTTATCGCGTGCCTATTAATTATCACGAGCAAGGCTTCGACCGCGCGGTTTTGCGTTATTTCAACCTCGAACATGGCGAAGAGCCCAGCCTGTGCAAATGGGAAGAAATCGTCAAACGCGTGCTTGACCCGGATGGCGAAGTCACCATTGCGATTGCCGGAAAGTACACGTCGCTGCTCGACAGCTATAAATCTTTGAACGAGGCTTTGCTGCATGGCGGGATCGCCAATAACGTCCGCGTCAACATCAAATGGATCGACTCCGAAGTGTTCGAACGCGAAGACGCGGTTTCGTATCTTGAAGGCGTCAATGGCATCCTTGTCCCCGGCGGATTCGGCGAACGCGGCACAGAAGGCAAAATCAAAGCCGCTCAGTTCGCGCGTGAGCATAACATTCCCTATCTCGGCATTTGCTTCGGCATGCAATTGGCCGTGATCGAAGCCGTACGTCACCTTGGCGGCATCCCCGACGCCACCTCCAGCGAGTTCGGCCCCAGCCAACACGCCATCATCGGCCTGATGACCGAATGGCTGAAAGGCGACCAACTTGAAAAACGCCAAAAGGGCGGAAATCTCGGCGGCACCATGCGTCTGGGGGCATATCCATGCGTCTTGCAAGAGGGAACCAAGGTTCGCGATATTTATGGCGTCGATGAAATTCAGGAACGCCATCGCCACCGCTATGAAGTCAACCTGAACTTTAAAGAGGCCTTCGACAAAGCAGGGCTCGTCTTTGCAGGCCTTTCGCCGGACGGCGTCCTGCCAGAAATTGTCGAGCGCAAGGATCACCCTTGGTTCATCGGCGTTCAGTTCCACCCCGAACTGCGCTCCAAACCCTTTGATCCGCATCCGCTTTTCAAATCCTTTATCGAGGCCGCCAAAAAGCAGAGCGTTTTGGTGTAATAAAGATTTAACTTTAAACATATGCTTTGATTTTTAAGGATAAAGATGTGCGCATTTTTAGTTTTTTAAAGTGTGCAATTAAAAACAAAGGGATGTAAACTAATTACTTATTTTCCATAAGTCTTAATAAGGATTGATGATGCAAAAAAAATCTTCGAGAATTTCGATGCCTTGGGAAACCTTGACCTCACTTGGTACTATTCTGATTGCAGGTGTTTCAACGATACTTTTTTTCTTGTGCAGGAATGAGCACATTGAAAAAAGCATGGAAAATCAATTCCGGCAGGTGGATGCTGAAATTATTGCGAAAGATTGGGGTGAAAAGGATCCCTCTATAGGCTATTTTCTTTCAAATCGTCCGTATTCAAGTACAGATCTGAATAATCCGCAGCGGTTGGATGGCTTTGTCAACGGTAAGCGCATAGGATCCTTTACCTTTGTTCAGCCCGTTAACAGGAAAAAGAGGCAAGCAACTTATCCTTCCGTCAACGGAAAACCCATTATTTATGCTATGCCAGAGTCTGCCGTTTCAGACGCTTGGCATAGAAACATCGAATTTTATCAAGCCATGCGCGAAGCTGCCCACAAGAAAATTTGGCCTTCTATTTCATTTGAATATGTTCGGGACACGGATAATACATCAGGCCCTGCAGCCCCGACAACGCCCGAAGGTCGCTCCATTCCCAAAGAAGCTCCCACAAAAGACATTTAAGGTTAAAAGAAACACAGATATCTCGCTCTAATCGAGTGTGTTATTAACCTTATCTATTAATTTCATGTGTGAGTTGGGGGGTGCCCAAATGGTATAAGCTGATTTCAACGAACCTATAGCGATGAACTATGTTTAAAATTAAAAAGCCACGCGTGGGAATAACTTTAGCTTGCCTTTCGGCCCTAGGTTTTGGTTATCAGGGCTACAACCAGAGCAGCACGATCGACAACATTAAGGCGACCTTCCGCGTCATGGCGGAAAGCAACGCCCAACTCGTCGAAAAATTACAGAAGGAATACCCTTCGCAGCAAGGTCAAAAAATATTTTATGTGGCTCCGTTGGGTAATGAAAAATTTCAACAAATCTCTACCATAAATGAAGAAACAATCGGCTCTATCGTTACAATCTATAGCACCCTCCATGCCCCTTTTGCACCAGCAGGCGCACAACCTATGACCTTGGAAGAGGCAAAAACGGCCTGCACGACAAGCAACGCTCAACTTCAAAAGAAACTCATTGAGGCATCTGCAGAGAGGGTTCTTCCCAGATTTGCAAGTGACACTACCCCGCTTACGGATTTCAGAAATGCCTCCGTAAGTTACTTACAAGAAGTCCAACAAACTTACACGTCAGTGCTAGGCCCCATTGAAGAGGACAGCCAATGTTTCGTCGATAACATCTCCCCCGAAGGAGAAATAATCACTTTAAAAATAGCACAGGAAAAAATAGGTCAGCTTCCCTTTATCCATACCTATATCCCCGGCATGGGACCCGTGCATACCTTTGCTTGCATGGACGCCATGACCGCTCTAGAACAGCGAAGTGCTGAACTCAATCAAAAAGCCTTACCTTTAATCCAGACCCATCCAAAGGATCCCCTGTCGGCGCAATTTGAACAAATTGTCGAACCAAAATATCCGCAAGCGCTCAAGCTTTACGCCGAGATTTCTAGGTTTGACCCGTACAATCAAAAACAAGTAAACCTTGCCGAAAACATTGCTTATTATACAAAGAACCAACCACCAAAATTTGTTCCAACGACAAAGGCAATTGATGGAAGTCATACAACCATTCTTTATGATGGTAACCCCTATGGCCAAGCCTGCCTTGTGCGCACTGCTACGCCGGAGGACCGTTCCCCCATGGCGGGTAAAGAGGCTCTAGCCCTATGCAAAAAAATCAATAAAGGCACATTAGAAGCCATTGTCAGAACCCTTTATACAAATCCCAACGGGGGCCAAAGCGCACCATACTTCCAGATTGCGCCCTCAAAGGGAACGCCCTACGAGGTTGGCTCCCTTGAACGGACGATGTTCGATACAGAGGTTCCTCCATCAGCACACCATTTATAGTCCCAAATACGCATTGCCTTTCCTGCTTAAAGATGTTTGACTTTAGCCGCTCAGCTTTTTGGGTTTGGAATTGCCATGAAAAACTTGCTCCTAACGATTCTTCTTTCTGCTGCCGTCGCCTGTGGGATCGGGATCGTTATCGGCAACGCAAAATCGCCACACGCCTCACCAACCGCTACGGAATCCGTCTATGACCGCGTGATCAAAAGCGGCAAAATACGGTGCGGGTACACGATCGTTCGTCCAAGCCTTTCTCGTGATCCGAACACGGGAGAACTTTCCGGCATTTCTTATGACATTGTGAACCAATTGGGCAAAGATCTGGGCCTGAAGGTTGAGTGGGTAGAGGAAACAACCTTCGCAACAATGTCGGAAGCGCTTAATGCGGATCGCTTTGATATGGTCTGTACGGTGATTTGGTCCAGCACTCACAGAGGCAAGGCGTCCGGCTTTACGATTCCGCTTTATTACTCCGCGATTAATGCCTATGCGCGGGGAGATGACAAACGTTTTGACAATATCCGGACGTTCAATAAACCAGAGTTGACGATTGCCACGGTTGACGGAAGCACGGCGGCGGCGATTGCTAGGGATGACGCGCCTTTGGCGAAGACTTATGCCCTGCCAGACCTGACCGATTTTTCTGAGGTACTGGTTGCGTTGCGGGACAAAAAGGCAGACATCACTTTTACCGAAGCGTCTCAGGCAGCCGTCTTTCTGGAGAATAATCCGGGGGTTGTAAAAAACGTGACGCCTAACCAGCCTGTAAGGCTTTATGCAAACCGCTTAAGCATGAAGATGGGTGAGGATAATCTTGCGCATATGATCGATAACGGATTGCAAAACCTTCTCAACAGCGGCTTTGTGGATCAGGTGTTGGATAAATACGCCGCGCCGAATGCCTATCGCCGGGTTGCCAAGCCGTACCGGTAAAAAGAGAAGAAATATCTTCATTAAAAAACAAAATGTTAATCCTGCTTTCTTACATTTTTAGTGAAAGTAAATAGGGTTATTCCTGCAAATATGCTAATCTATCAACCTATTTGGATTATTCTATAGTATTGAGGTTAATATGACTAAAAACGTTAACATCCGTAGACTGTGGATCCCTACGGCTCTGTTGATCACGAGTGCTGCTGGTGTGGCCTTATCGTCGGGCTATCGGGTCGCCTCGCCTGAAGATAAAGCGGAAATGGTGGATGATATAAAATCAGCCATGTCGCAAGCCCAGCGTGAAAGCAACATAAACGTAGGACGTGTCCGCCGTAAGGCCTTTTTATTCCAATACTGTGACCCTTGTTCAAATAAAAAAACCTACGAACTCGAACGCGCCCGTCA
>JBFWLD010000139.1:0-5781 GCA_050252315.1 Bdellovibrionales bacterium | reverse complement strand
AACCGGAAGCCTGCATACATCTTGTCTGGCTTCGGCCAGCACATTGGCTTTATTCAAGAATTCAGTGTCCGTCAGCGCATGACGGTCTACCAGATTATTGGCAAGAACGCTGATTTCATCCGGGGAAAGCTTTAAAAGGTGAGAGGGGCTTTCGATAGGCAGGGCTAAGCGCCGCTCGGCTTCATCGCTGGCGCGGTCGATCAGGGCTGATGTGTCGAAGGCGGTCGGCACCGAATAGGTTGTGGAGGCATGCGCGATACATTCATGCCCGCTGGCAAAAGCCCCGATGGCTAAAAGATTGGCCATAAGGCGCGGAATGCGGGTGGAGCCGGTAGCTTGAGCGACAAAAAGCGTAGCCTCTGTATCGAGGCGGGACCGATGCTTGTAAAGACCGTACAGTTCCGCAATCGGAGTCGGGAGATCGTGTTTGAGCGACAGGAAGTCCCGTCCAACAAGCCGGTCCGTCTCGCGGTGATTGCGCAGGAAATGTTCGATTTCAGCGGCCGTGAGCGGCAGGTCGATATGCGAGTCGAGAAGATCTTGAACGCTGTGGCCGGACAGGCTGGCAATGGTCTGCCAATCGTCCATGGGTTTGCGGGCCCGTTCAATCAGGAATTTCCGGCTTTTTTCGAACGGACTTTCCGTAGGTGCCGGAGCTTTGAGCGGTTGAAGGGGAGGCTGATTTTTCTGAGGCCGCATCCGGAACAGCCACGAGATAATTTTCTGATCCGGCGTAATCGCCGGCATGAGGGCATCTGAATTAGCGGGTTCCGGCAAGTTTTCAAGAACTTCGGCTTTTGAAAGGCTATTTTGCAGACGTGCCACGGAAAAACCTCACCTAAAAAGCATGACATTGTTGGACTGTGGGCTGTAACGCGAGTGCGTTTTCAAGACGGAAAGATACGGTCCACATCAACAAACCTGTGGATAAATATAGCACAAAGCAGCGTCAGCCCTTAAGAGGTAATTTACCAAAATGAACGAGTTATTAAGGTATGGTAAGACATTCTTTGCAAATGTGGCGAAAGCGTCACATTTTGTTTCGGCTTATCTTTGTAGGGTTTTTGAGGGGGTGTTTCCCTTTTTATATACCATCACGAGATGTTCGGATTCGCTTGTATCGCCGGGAAGGGGATAGGTTGACAAAAATTCGGGAGTCAAAGCGGGAAGGTCGATAAACATTCTCGTATAGCCAAGCTCCTCAAGAATCGTATCGAAGTCGGCTTGAGTGTGCGGATACAGACGGAGCGGCGTCTCGGATAATTTCATAAATATTTGGGATTTTTCGTTGGTTAAAAACGGCGCTATGTTTTTGTTGTTCTCAAGAAAAAACGGGTTAAAGGTTGCAAAGGCGAGAAGCCCTCCGGGGATGAGGGCGCGATCCAGATCATGAAGAGCCTGCCTAAGATCGGAAATAAACGAAAAAACCATCATCGAGGAAATAAGGGAGAAGGGCGTTTCCGCTAAGGTCGAAACCTGTTCATAGCTTATTGGATAAAAGCGGATGCCTTTCGGCGAATGATGACGCGCAAGGGCAAGCATGCCTTCCGACGTGTCACAGGCGACGACCTTGGCTCCCATCTCGTGGAATTTGGTTGCGCAAAAGCCGGTGCCACATCCAAAGTCCAATAGGGAGACGTTTTTTAAGTCCGGTATCGTACGGGTAATACCCTTGAGTAAGGACGGCCAAGCGATAAAAATATTATCTGCGGCTCCGGCGTCGATGTTATCTTTGCGTTGGTTAAAAAAGGCACTGACTTCATCCCATGGGTTCATCTGAGGCTCCGTAAAATAAAGGCCAGACAGCCTATAAGCCGGGTTTTGTGTCCTGCCTTGCGGCAGTCGATGACCATTCATCTAGAACGCTTGTCGCCAAGCGCCTCAAGCAACCAACCCGAACCTGCAAACCGTGACGAAGACGGCGTTCCTCAAGGGAACTGCGGTTCCTATTCGGTCTTGCTCCCGATGGGGTTTTCCCTGCCGTTCCCGTTGCCGGAAACGCGGTGCGCTCTTACCGCACCTTTTCACCCTTACCCTGCCTCTTTCAAGACTGGGCGGTTCGTTCTCTGTGGCACTATCCCTGGGGTCGCCCCCGCCGGGCGTTATCCGGCATCGTTTCGTCTGGAGCCCGGACTTTCCTCTCCCCACCTTTTAAGGGGCGGGCAGCGGCCATCCGGCTGTCTGGCTGACGAGACATAGCACACCGCTTGTCTTAGGAAGAAGCTGTTTTTTACAAAAGTAACGTTAATAAAACGGACATTTCAGCAACAGAAGGACAGGAAAAGCCGAAAGTTAAAGAAAAATGGGCTATCGTTATTCAATAATTATGATAAGGTAGGGCCATAATTTCGACCCCTAAAGTTAAGGAGAAACGCCTATGTTATCGCTTCGTTCGATGAGCTTGGCTGTCGCGACGATCGCGCTGCTGGCCCCGTACTCAGCCCATGCTGAAATCCCTGCCGGATGGTATCTTGGTGGCAACACCATCATGTCGTTTGAACGGGATTCCGATATTAAGGTTTCCGGCTCAACGGATCAGATCGAATATAAGACGGGCTGGGGTCTGGCCGGTTACGGCGGGTATGCCTTTGGCAACGGTTTCCGTACGGAGGCTGAGCTTGCCTATCGTCATTCCGAAGCGGACAGTGCGACCGGTTTGACGGCTGGCCCTGTCGGTGGCGGCATCCATAACTGGGCGCTGATGGCCAATGCCTTGTATGATTTTGATACGAATACGCGTATCACGCCGTATGTTGGTGCTGGTATCGGTGCTGCTTTGGTCGATGCCGACAACCTTCGTACCATTAACAGTGCGACCCTTGATGAAGATCGTGTCGCCTTTGCCTATCAAGGTATTGTCGGTGCTTCCGTTGCTCTTGATGGCGGGTGGGCCTTTACCGCGGACTACCGTTACTTTGCGACCCCCGATGTCAAGTTTAAGACAAACGTCGGCGTTCGTGGCGAAACGGAAAATGCTTCGCACAACCTGATGCTCGGTATTCGTTATACCTTTGCCGAACCTAAGGCTGTGGCTCCGGAACCTGTTTTGGCGCCGCCGCCTGCTCCTGTTGCGGTTCCTGCCCCGCGTCAGGCTCCGGCTCCGGTCGTTGCGCCTGTTCCGCAAAGCTATCTGGTCTTCTTTGACTTTGATCGCTCGACCATTACGCCGGAAGCTGCCCGCATTATTGCGGCTGCCGCTGCCGACTATAAGCAAGGAACCTATGTTCGTTTGATCGTCACAGGGCATACGGATACGATGGGTACCGTCAAGTACAACCAACGTCTGTCCGAACGTCGCGCGGCAGCGGTTAAGGCCGAGTTCGAACGGCTTGGCGTTCCGTTGGCGTCGATTGCCACCAAGGGTGCCGGTGAGGGCTCTTTGATGGTTCCTACGGCTGACCAAGTTCGTGAAGCTCAAAACCGCCGGGCGGAAATCGTCCTGCAAAAATAAAAATAAAAATAAATCAGATCGTCGTTAGGGTAGCGGCTTTAGCCGCCGCCCTAACGGCGTGAATCTGATTTATAAAAAAAGAAAAGCCTTTTCCTGTAAAGGAAAAGGCTTCTTTTTTACCGTTCTTCCCGAAACGCTAGCTGTAACGCCTTTTTCCAAAAAGGTTGACGCGCTTTCTAATGCCGGAAAAGGCTCTACCTCTTTGCTTCCGAGCAGATTCACGCGTTTAGGTCGTCGTCTAAGGACGCCAACCTAATCACGATCTGCTATAACTCATTGCTGCCGAGCAGATTCACGCGCTTAGTTTGTCGTCTAAGGACGCCAACCTAATCACGATCTGCTCTAATCGGTCGAAAGCCCACCGATATTCTTCAGGTAAAGCTCGAACATAATGGATTCTCCTGCCGATACGTCGAGGCGGGAGGTATAGTCGCGTTTAGCCGTGATACCGCTTGAGAAGCATTCATCCTCATATTTCAACGTCGCCTTTGTGCTACGCGGGCCGGGAGCCGGTTGGATCGCTTGGGTGTGGCCTACGGAAATGCTCCAGTACTTATTAAAGTGCGATCTGGCGCCAAAAGACGCTTCCTCCAGCTTTTCGTTGAGGAGCGTTGAAGAATTATATTGTTCGACATACAGGTAATTGGCATAGGGCCGGAAAACAGGCGGGCCAATCGAGGTTTTGATTTCCTGTTTCATAAAGCGGAAATCATCGGGATCAATACGAAACCCGTAATTGGCTTCGAGCAAATCCGATGGGATAAAATCAACGCGTCCGACATAATCCGACAGACGGTCGGAAAGGCCGGACCCTTCGGTAAAGCTGTTGTCTTTTTTGGTCCGAAAAACTTGGCCACCTAGCATTTCAATACGACCGCCATTGTCTCCGATAATGGCATGGCGCAAGCCGTAAGCCGTCCGGATACCGCCTTCGATTCTGTCTCTACCGGTATAGCGATTAGCGGAAAACAGGTTGGTTTCATCGAACTCGACATCAAGACTGTCTTCGTTGGGGAGGATGTGTTTATTGGTGACGCGCGGCGCAACAGAGAGTACGGCGATAGGCTCAAGAATTTGCTGATAGGCGCGGCCATGTCTCCCTAACGGATAGCGAACCGAAACGTCGCCTTGTGCAAAAGGCCTGAGCCGCTGTACGTCCGTAAAGCTATCTCCGAGCGCCAGATTGGGGTCTGGAACATGATCCGCCCAATAGCCGTCGGCGCGGACAAGGCCTGAAATCGTCGTCAAGAAACCGGTGGTAGAGACAAGTTGGCGCTCCCATCCGGCATCAAGAGACAGACGGCGTGTATTGGCGCCTTGCTCGGTTTCGTCAACATCATTGTCGCGGGTGGTGACAAGAAGGCTGCTGTTAAAGGACCAGCGCCCGCCCAAAGTTTTGTTGGGTTCGCCAAAAGCGCTATAGCTCAGTTCCGGCGCGACGACTGGCTCTGCCAACTGGTCGCCGGGGCGGAGATCCTGAAAATAGTAGGTGTTCGCCGCAGCGTAATTGCGGCCCTTAAAGTTTTCCAGATAGGCCCGATTGACCAGAATATCGTCCGACGCAATGCTGTAGCGCGGCAGATAGCTTTTGTCGGTAGTCAGGGCAATGTCGCTTCCCGCTCGCCATGTGTTGGTCATATCAAAGCGTACTTTGCCGAATACATGGCCGCGTAGCCGATCGCCGCGATCGTCGCCGTCTTCATCGACAAAGTTGGCTTGGGTCAGGCTGCCGCTCCATTCCATGGCTCCGGTCGCGAAGCGATAGCGCCAGTCGGTTTGCATCTGAAGCTTGTCCACCGAGCTGTAAGTCGGGGTGACGATTAAATCGCTGTTCGGCGCAAGATCGAAATAATAGGGCGCGCGTACAATGGTTCCCAACGTATTCTTCATCCCGCCGGAAGGGGTAAGAAAGCCTTGCCGTCTTTTGACGGTCGGGTCGGGATGCGAGAAATAGGGAAGATAGAAAACGGGAACCCCGCCAAACTCCAACGTCGCGTCGCGGTACATGACATTTTTCTCCACGCTGTCATGCGTGATGCGTTTGCCCTTTAACTGCCATAAGGGTGGCTTGGTCGGGTCGTTTTTACAAAGGTTACACGAGGTATAGATCCCGTAATCGGCGATCAGATAGCGCCCTTCATAGCGCTGCGCATCATTGGCGACTAATCTGGAATTATCGGGAAAAAGAACGCCGATCCGATCAATGAAGCCTTGTTTCATATCGGTCGTAATTTCCATCTTGTCGGAAAAAAGGACCTCTCCGGAAGCCTCGGTCATGGCAACGTGCCCCGTAGCCGTCACAACCTGCGTGGTGCGGTTATAGGTAATTT